>CAJXVJ010000088.1 GCA_913061105.1 uncultured Alcanivoracaceae bacterium
CTACACAGAGTAGATCGTCGGCAGCGTCAGATGTGTATAAGAGACAGGTGATAAAGATACTGTGATGTCACAAAACAAATACGGTATATTAGAGCCGCAAAACAGTTTATTTGTTGCAGCCAGTGATATTGATATGTGTTTAATGCCATTGGTGGGTTTCAATCGGCAAGGTGATAGACTGGGCATGGGTGGTGGTTATTATGATCGGTATTTTGCTTTGAATAAAAAACAAAAAAACCCGACATTATTAGCGGGAATTGCTTTTGATTTTCAAGAAGATGATACAATTCAGGCTGAATCATGGGATGTTGGATTAGACATCATATTCACCAACAAAGAAGTTATTTATTGTGGAGAAAAATTTTGAGTAGACAAGACGAATTAAAGCACGAAGTGGCACTAGCCGCATTAAAATACTTTGATGATTATGACATGGTAGTCGGTATAGGAACTGGATCTACTGTCAATTGTTTGATAGATGTCTTGCCACAAGTCAAAAACCGCATTGAATCTTGTGTTTCAAGCTCTGAGGAAACCACCAGACGTTTGAAAGAAAAAGGATTTATGGTCAAGGAATTGAACCAAACGGGACCATTATCTTTGTATATCGATGGCGCTGATGAATGTGATGGTCACAACCGATTGATTAAAGGCGGTGGTGGCGCGTTAACCAGAGAAAAAATCATTGCAGCAGCCAGCGATAAATTTATCTGTATTGTAGATGAAAGTAAAATGGTTGATGTTTTAGGCAGGTTTCCTCTGCCAGTTGAAGTGATTCCAATGGCACAATCACATGTTGGCCGTGCATTAGCAATACTTGGTGGGCAGCCAGAATTGCGTCAAGGTTTTACCACAGACAATGGTAACATTATAATAGATGTGCACAATTTAAAAATTATCGACCCATTAAAGCTTGAAAGTCAGATTAATGATATCGCCGGCGTGGTTTGTAATGGCGTGTTTGCCTATCAAAAAGCCTATGCTACTTTAGTAGCCAGTGAAAATGGCATTAAAACTCACAAGTAAGTAATTAAACTTATCTGAATCCTGCGTTTAAAGCATCCAATATCCCTGATCCTGGACACAATTCATCTTTGTTCAAACTGTTAAGCGGTTTTGATACGGTGTTGATTTTTTGATGCGTATCGGGTAAATCTTTATTTGCATAGATTAAACCGGTTAAGATCTTTTCTTGCTCACGTACCGATTCGATGTTATTCATGGCTTCTCTTTTGCTGGTTAAATCGTAATCGTTTTTATTTTTTTGTAATACTAGTTTACTGCCATCATGTAACTCAACTTCTTTACTTGTGCCATCAGGTTGCTTGATTTTTAGTTCTTGTCTGTGAGGAACAAAATCAATGGTGCCTGTGGCTTCTAAATGGTCACGCACATATTCATAACCTTTGGTTGAGGATGCGGTATTATTAAAGGTGACACAGGGTGAAATGACATCGATAAAAGCAAATCCTTGGTGCTCGATTGCGCCTTTGATTAATGGCACCAATTGGTTTTTATCTCCAGAAAAACTTCTGGCCACATAACCCGCCCCTAATTGTAAAGCCATTTGGCATAAATCAATCGAGGAAAATTGATTGGGTGCGCCTTTTTTACTGGCAGATCCAATATCAGTAGTTGCTGAATCTTGGCCTTTAGTCAGGCCATAACAACCATTGTTCATAACGATATAAATGATGTTTAAATTTCTGCGCACAATATGCGCAAATTGGCCCATTCCGATTGATGCGGTATCCCCATCTCCGGATACACCAATGTATTGTAGATCGCGATTGGCCATATTTGCACCGGTTGCAACCGATGGCATTCTCCCGTGTACAGAGTTAAATCCGTGGGCTTTTCCTAAGAAATAAGTCGGTGTTTTTGATGAACAACCTATGCCTGAAATTTTCGCCACTTTGTGTGGTTCTATGTTCATGGCAAAATAGGATTCAACAATCGCAGCACTAATTGAGTCATGACCACAGCCAGCACATAAGGTAGATAATGCCCCTTCATAATCTTTTTTAGTAAACCCGATGTCATTGACTTTGGCATTTGGATGTCTGAAACTGGATTTTAAGTAACTCATTTAACCACCTTTAATGATTCAGATTGATTGGAACTTTTTAAAATATTATCAACGATATACATGGCTGTAATTGGCATGCCATCAAAATTTAATATTTCATTAAATTTATTGGGATCAATCCCCAGTTCATTGACCATGAGAGTCTTCATTTGTGCATCTCGGTTCTGTTCAATCACATAGATGGTGTCATGTGACTGAATAAAATCTTCCACTTCTTTTCCAAATGGAAATGATTTTATGCACATCTCATCAAACTGGTGGCCTTTTGAAGCTAACATATCATTGGCTTCCTGCGAAGCACTGGCACTGGTTCCATAGTAAATAATGGCGCTAGATTTGTTATTGCTTTTTATAATCGGCTTTGGGACTAAGGTTTTAGCTGTATCCCATTTCACCAATAGGCGTTCCATGCCTTTTGCGTACACTGTTCCGTCTTCTGTATACACGGCATATTCATCGTGAGAAGAACCTCGAGTAAAAAATGCACCTTTTTTAGGATGTGTTCCAGGAATGGTGCGATAAGGAATACCATCTCCATCGACATCAAGGTATCTGCCCCAACGTTCTTGTTTTTCTTCCAAAGCACTTTGATCTAACACTTTGCCTCTGTCGTAAAGCCTGTTATCATCCCACTCTATTGGATCACAAACATGAATATTCATGCCCAAATCAAGATCACTCATCATGATAACTGGAGTTTGTAACCTTTCTGCCAAATCTAATCCAGTCACCGTCATCTCAAAACATTCTTTCGGGTCAGATGGAATGAGTAATACGTGTTTGGTATCACCATGTGACGCATATGCTGCTGCTAACATGTCTGATTGTTGTGTCCGTGTTGGCATGCCTGTGCTGGGTCCAGAGCGTTGTATGTCCGCTAAAAACACAGGAATCTCAGCAAAATAAGCCAAACCTAAGAACTCACTCATCAAAGAAACACCAGGGCCAGATGTCGCAGTAAAGGCACGTGCGCCATTCCATGTCGCACCAATGACAATACCGATAGCAGCCAATTCATCTTCGGCTTGAACAATGGCAAATTTATTTTTACCAGATTCTTCATCGACTCTAAATTTTTTACAATACATCTCAAAAGCTTCAATCACAGATGTCGAAGGTGTAATAGGATACCATCCCGCAACAGTTGCCCCGCCAAACACAGCCCCTAAACCTGTTGCTGCATTGCCTTCCATCATGATTTTGTCTTTTATACAATCGCGCCTGTGTATTTTCAAACCACACACATGGGCATAATGTGCTTCGGCATAATCATACCCCAATCTTAATGCTTTAATATTGGGTGCAATTAATTTTTCTTTCTTGGCAAATTGCGATTTTATTGAATCTTCAAAAACACTAAAATCCATATCAAACAAATAAGCAATGGCGCCCACATAGATTATATTTTTAAAAATTTGACGCAAACGCGGATCGGTATAATTTTCATTACAGATATTGGTTAAAGGAACGCCAATTTCAGTGATATCCGTGCGTTTTAAATTATCTGGTAGCTTTCTTGAGGAATCATAAAAGTAATATCCACCGGGTAATAGTTCGTGGTAATCTTTTTGTTCAGTTTGACCATTTGTTGCCACGATAAAATCATAGCCTTCACGGCGGCCCAAGTAACCATCTTCATTGATTCTGACTTCGAACCATGTTGGTAATCCTTGAATATTGGAAGGAAAAATATTTTTCGCAGAAACTGGAATACCCAATCTAAACACGACTTTTGTAAATAAATTATTGGCTGATGCTGACCCTGAACCGTTGATGTTTGCAAACCGAATAACAAAGTCATTGGTAGCTTTTATATTATTATGTGTTGTCACCTTTAATACGTTCCTCTATCCTGCTTTAGCTTCATTTAGTAAAAATTTACGCATGTCCCATGCACCAGTAGGGCACCTTTCGGCACACAAACCACAATGCAAACAAACATCTTCGTCTTTGACCATGACACGTTTGGTTTTTAATTCACCTGAAACCATTAAATCTTGATCCAAATTATTTGCTGGCATTTTTAAATTTTGTCGCAATATGTCTTCTTCATCATTATCGATAAAATTAATACAGTCTGTCGGGCAAATGTCTTCACAAGCATCACATTCAATGCACTTGTCTTTTTCAAAAACTGTTTGTACATCACAATTTAAACACCTTTGAACTTCTCTGAGGCCTTGTTCAAGATTAAAGCCTTTTTCCACTTCAATTTTTCTGTTTGACAATGCCAAATCCGTATCAACTAAGTCAACTTTAAATCGCAAATCATCTGAAATAGGAGCACTGTACAACCAGTCATGAAACCCCATTTTTTGACTGATTAAAGTGACACCTGGCAATGGTCTTTTAGACGTATCTAAATCGTGGCAAAATTTATCAATTGAAATGGCAGCTTGATGGCCATGAGCCACCGCTGTAATAACATTTTCAGGCCCCCATGCAGCATCTCCACCAACAAAAATATTTTTTAATGAAGTTTGGAAAGTTGTTTTGTCCACTTCAGGCATGTCCCAATCATTGAATTCAATGCCTAAATCACGTTCTATCCATGGAAATGAATTCATCTGTCCTAACGCCATTAATACATCATCACATTCCATTAAGACATCAGGCTCACCTGTTGGAACCAAATTTCTTCTGCCATTTTCGTCGTATTTTGGCTCTACTAGCTCGAATAACATGCCGACCAATTTGCCATTTTCACTCACAAAGGCTTTTGGGGTATGGTTTTCGTACATTGGAATGCCTTCATGTTCAGCATCTTCAATTTCCCAAGGTGAGGCTTTCATGTCGGCTTTGGGTGAACGCACCACAATGCGAACATCTTTTCCACCAATGCGTTTGGCTGTTCTACAACAATCCATTGCCGTATTACCACCACCCAATACTAATACTTTTTCACCTATGGATTCAATGTGTTCAAATGCGACACTGGCTAACCAATCAATTCCTAAATGAATATTTTTATCGCCTTCTTGGCGGCCTTCTAATTTAGGTAAATCTCTGGCCCTAGGAGCTCCAGTTCCTATAAATATGGCATCGTAATCTTTATCAACTATTGATTTCAAACTGTTTACTTTTTGATTAAAATGCTTGGTCACTCCCATGTCTAATATGTAGTTGACCTCTTCGTCCAATACTGTTTCTGGCAATCGAAATGCTGGTATTTGACTGCGCATAAAACCACCCGCTTTATACTGGTCATCATACAAATCAACTTCATATCCCAGTGGCATTAAATCTCGAGCCACAGTTAAGGAAGCAGGTCCGGCACCAATAAGGGCGATTTTTTTACCATTTTTTTGTTCTGGAATATTTGGCAACCTGTCTAATATGTTACTTTTATTGTCAGCAGCTACCCGTTTTAATCGACAGATTGCAACTGGCTCTTCTTCAATGCGCCCTCTTCTACAAGCTGGTTCACATGGGCGATCGCAGGTTCTGCCTAATACACCTGGAAAAACATTGGATTCCCAATTGATCATATAAGCATCATCGAATCTTTGTGCAGCAATCATGCGAATGTATTCAGGAACTGGGGTATGCGCGGGGCATGCATATTGGCAATCAACAACTTTATGGAAATAGTTTGGATCTTCTATATTGGTTTCTTTCATTTATTATGTTTCACCAGCTAAATTAATGTTGTGAGATTATTAAACACACTTCCCTGTGCATTAATAATGATTATAAAAACTTATCAAGTAACCCCATGTACCATGCACCACCTGCAGCAGCAGCCAATAAGACCACAACAGTGACTATCCATTTAACCGCTGAACCTGATGGTTGAACGGCGTTTGGATCTGCTTGTGTTTTTAATGATGGTTGGGTTGTAACTTCATCAGTTTTAAAGTTTTGAGTTTTCTTGTCAACTTGCATACCAGGTGATTGAATCAAAAATCGTATGTTATCTAATTTAATTTCATCGCCAATATTTAATTCTTGCTTTGTTATTTTTTCACCATTAACATAGGTTCCATTGGATGAGCCTGAGTCTTCTATTTGCAGGCCATCAGGTAATACAGTAATCACTGCATGTTTTCTTGATATGCCATCGACATTGACAAAGATATCATTATCAGAGTGTCTGCCTAATGAAGTTTTTCCGCGTAATGGAAAGGTTTTACCAAAATAAACACCTGAAACTCCACGCAATACAAATTTAGGTAATGCCATTCTAATTCTGGTGCGATTATCATCAGGTTGTTCTTCAGTTTCACCTACAATTTTACAGTGAACTTGTGAAATGATCATCAGATCTCCTTCTCTTACTTCTCTGTTTTCCTTTACCAATCTTCCATTAACAGATGCCATACAGGCTGGATTATCAATTTGAAGTGAGTATTCATTGCCATCTTTTAAAATTGTCGCATGTACAGCGTTCATACCTAATGCTTCAATTTTGATGTTTGCATCATCAGAACTGCCAATTGTAAAACTGTCACCGATGAGCTCAAAATCTTTGTGTTCTTTGTGTGGGAATACCAATTTCATAGTTTATTATCCAATAAAAGTTATATGGGAAAATTATACCAATAAGTCATGTCATACTTAAAGCATAATTCGCATAATTAGTGGCTTTATTGGTATCAAATGATATAATCACGCCAAAATTAATCGGTAATGTTAAATTACTTTATTAGAATCACAGAGAGCTTTGCATAACTCATGGAATATATTAAAAAGAGTTATTGAAAACCCTCTAACAAAATAACCTAATTTATTCGAGAAAATACATATGAAAATTTTAGTCGCAATAAAACGTGTAGTTGATTATAACGTGCGTGTTCAAGTGAAGCCAGATGGTTCTGGTGTGGCTACAGATGGTGTAAAAATGAGCATTAATCCATTTGATGAAATTGCCATTGAAGAAGCCTTACGTATAAAAGAAGCAGGTAAAGCATCAGAAGTCATTGTAGTATCCATAGGACCCAATACTGCCCAACAACAACTAAGAACGGCATTAGCTATGGGGGCAGATAGCGCCATATTGATTGAATCTGATGTTGAAATTCAATCTTTAAAAGCAGCCACTTCTCTTCTTAACATTGTTGAAAAAGAGCAACCTGGATTGGTTATCATGGGCAAACAAGCCATTGATGATGACAATAACCAAACGCCTCAAATGTTGGCCACTTTATGGAAACGCCCTCAAGCCACATTTGTCTCAAAACTCGAAGTCAATGAAACCACAGCTTTGGCTACAAGAGAAGTTGATGCTGGACTAGAAACAATTGAAGTCACATTACCAGCGGTTATCTCAACCGATTTAAGACTCAATGAACCGCGTTTTGTTAAATTACCAGATATCATGAAAGCCAAAAGGAAACCATTGGATATCATTTCAATCGCTGATACATTAAATGGCTTTAATGACAACGAATTAAGCATTCAAAAATACGAATCGCCACAACCAAGAGAAAAAGGCATCATGGTTGAATCTGTTGATGAATTGGTCTCACTATTAAAAGAAAAGGGGTTAGTATAATGAGTAAAATACTTATTCTTGCACAACACGATGGTGTTGCTATCAATCAAGGCACAGCAAAAGCTGTTACTGCGGCAAAACAAATCGATGGAGCCATAATTGATTTAGTGGTTTTCTCTGACAATGTCGACTCTATTGCAGTAGAGGCCAGTAAATTATCTGATGTGAACACTGTCCATGCTGTGTCAACACCAACCGACCAATGGAAATTGGCCGCAGGAATTGCACCAAAAATTGCTGAATTAGCCAGCAACTATACACATGTGTTTGGCCCATCAACTACATTTGGTAAAGATATTATGCCTTGTGTGGCTGCGCTAATGGGCTTGAACCAAATCAGCGACATCATGCAAGTAATCGACGCAAAAACTTTCAAACGTCCTATTTATGCTGGTAATGCAGTGATTACTGTTAATGCACCGCAAGATAAAATTGTAGCAACAATTCGTACTGCTTCATTTAAAACCAATGACATGACATCTGGTTCAGCGACTGTTGAAAATCATGACAATAACAATGATCAAAATGAAACCAGATTTATTGAACTACAATCAGGAAACTCAGAACGTCCTGACCTTCAAACTGCAGCCAAAGTTATCTCAGGTGGTCGTGGACTGGGCAGTGAAGAGAATTTCGAACTGATGTATAACTTGGCAGATAAAATTGGGGCAGCAACAGGCGCCTCTCGTGCTGCCGTTGATGCCGGGTATTGCCCGAATGAAATGCAAGTGGGTCAAACAGGCAAAATTATTGCCCCAGATCTGTATATGTGTTTTGGTATTTCAGGCGCCATCCAACATTTAACTGGTATAAAGGATGCTGGTACCATTGTTGCCATTAACAAAGATGGTGAATCTCCCATATATGAAGTGGCTGACATTGGCTTGGTTGGTGATTTATTTAAAGTTGTTCCGGAATTAATGGAAAAACTATAAACTGTTTCTTATAGAGAGCTTTAGACAAAAAGGGTTATTCATAACCCTTTTTTTTATTCTATAACAAACTGGCCTCATAGGTATTTTGCATCAAAGTGGCTACGGTCATTGGCCCTATTCCACCAGGTACTGGAGATATCCAAGATACCTTATCCTTTACCGCTTCAAAATCAACATCTCCGCACAATTTACCATCTTCCTTGCGATTAATCGCCACATCTATAACTATACAGCCATCTGGTACCCACTCTGCGTTTACAATATTAGGGTTTCCAACCGCAACACATAAAATATCTGCACTGCGCACATGTTTTTCAAGATCATCAGTAAATCGATGACAGCAGGTTACAGTAGCCCCTTGGTACAACATTTCTAACAACAATGGGCGCCCAACAATATTTGATGCACCAACTATCACACAATGTTTGGCTTTGGGAATTATATTGTATTCATGTAGTAATGTCATAATCCCTCTTGGTGTACATGGACGTAAACCCGGTTGCCTTAATGCCAATCGACCAACATTTTCTGCATGAAAACCATCAACATCTTTGTTTGGCATAATACGGTTAGTTACATGGGTTTCATTAATGTGTTGAGGCAATGGCAATTGTACCAATATTCCATGAATATCATCGTCTTCATTGAGTTCATCAATGATGTGAAACAGCTCCTTTTCAGAAACATTTCTAGTCAATTTGTGTGATGAGGAAATTATACCAGCTTTTTCACAAGCCCTTACTTTGTTGCGAACATATATTTCTGATGCTGGATTATCACCGACTAAAATCACAGCTAAGCCAGGTGGTTTGTGGCCTTTATTGATCCTTTTTGTCACTTTCTGACCAATACTTGTGATCATTTTTTGCGAAACTAATTTGCCGTCTAATATTTGAGCTGTCATGATTTTATTCTTTATGAGAGTTATAGATAATGATAAGATGGATTTTAACATAATTAAACTGAAGGGTTATGGAAAAAGAAACAGAAATTAAAGCCTTAGCATTTGATCGGTTAATCAATCACCTTGATGAACGAAAAGATGTGCAAAACATAGATTTAATGATACTAGCTAATTTTTGCCGCAATTGCTTATCTAATTGGATGAGTCAAGAAGCTGAAAATATAGGAGTGTCATTAGACAAAGAATCAGCCAGAGAATATGTTTACAAAATGCCCTATTCTCAATGGAAAGAAAAACACCAAACGGCGGTTTCAGAAGAAAAACTAGCAGCCTTTAAAAGTTCAAAATAAATGATTAACTGCCACTTAACAATTGGAGATATGTAATGACAATTAAAATAGTACAAGCAAACTACAATGATCCTCAGCATGGTCGCCACATCATAGAAATGTTAGACTGTTATGCAAATGATCCAATGGGTGGTAATGAAGCCCTTCCTGATTATGTCGCACAAAATCTTGTCTATGCATTATCAAATCGCTCCAATGCGATTAGTATATTGGCTTATGTAGAAGGACAGCCAGCAGGATTACTCAATTGTTTTGAAGGGTTTTCTACATTTAACTGTAAACCATTAATCAATATTCATGACCTTATTGTTGCAACCGAATTCCGAGGCATGAGCCTAAGCACAAAGATGCTAACCATGGTGGAAGAAATTGGCAAAGAGAGAGACTGTTGTAAATTAACATTAGAAGTTTTAGAACAGAATGTAATTGCCATAAATTCATACCGCAAATTTGGATTTAATCATTATCAATTAGACCCAATTATGGGCAAAGCAGAATTTTGGGAGAAAAAAATATGAAACATATCTTGATGGCCGTTTTTACAATGTTTATCGTTACAGCTTGCCAACAAAAAGATACCAACTCAGAGGCTTATGCAACTGAAGATAAACCATCAAATAACAAAACACCGACTAATGAAGTAGTATTGAAGGCCTGTTCTAAGGATGCCAAAGTATGCCCAGATGGGAATAGTGTTAGCAGAGATCCGGCAAATAATTGTGAATTTCATGCCTGCAATGAAATAGTAAAAGGCAAGAAATCAATTACATGTACAGCAGATGTAAAAGAATGCCCTGATGGGACATTCGTTAGTAGAAATCATAAAAACAACTGTAAATTTAAAGATTGTCCTGGTTCAGAACAATAATACGTAGGATGATCATGCTTAGCACATCTGGTATACTATGATTCAAACCCATCTTGAAATATGACATCGTCAAAAACATCTCTGCAAGGTAACCCACTGACACGAACATTAATGTCATCAATATACCAACCATCTTCAGTGACAAAACTATCTGATGTCAATCTAAATCTCAATTGCATTTGTTGACTATTATCTGGAATTGGAAATGATTCTCTCTCGCTTTTCCAAACAGTCTGTCCGTTACATGATAAAATGTTTTGCCATCCATTGTTATCAAAATTAACTTCAACATGACCAAAATCAAAACCAGCTTCTGTATTACATAGGTGGTTGAATCCCACTTCCAAACTATCTGCACCTGTAATGGCTATGTTACTTGAGGTGATTGATTTATTGACATTATTCGCATAATCTCCATTTGGACTATCAGTCCATGAATGCGTTGGACTGGATGATTGATTATTAACAATAGCCCATGGAGAGTTGGCGGTCCAACCATTAATTCCTGATTCAATATCGTCTGAGTAAATACTACAAAATGGTTCTAATTGAATATTTTCATTAGTGACCTGTTGTTGAATCACTTCAATATTACTTAAAGATTTACTGGCATACCCAATAGCATTAACAGATAAAGTACCAATTGTGGGTTCCACTAATAAAGAATAATGACCAGATTCATTAGACAAAGAAAATGATTGATTAATCTCTATTTGTGCAGTATTAATAGCCATACCAGTAATGGCATCTGTAACAGTACCGTTAACTGTGCCAACAAGATTTTCATCAACTACATTGAGAAACTTAGAATACACTGCACCCGAGGTATTATTAGAATCTTTGGCAACAGTATAAACAATGTGTTGTCCTACTGATAATTGATTAACATTGATTTCAGAATTAAAACTTTCGAAAGCCGAATCATAATTCCCATCAAGTGCAGATAATGGCTGTGCATTGAGTTCTAGCCATGGAAAGTCATTAATATACATATCGACTTGTTGAACTTGATCAAAGAGTTGGCTGCCATGAGAATGGTTATACCGATCTTCATTGGCTGAACCAGTTACAATAAAAGCTTGATTGGGTAAAACATAATTGGGCACTATGTTCAAATCTTCAATATCTGGACCCAATGGCGTGATATAAGGAGTTCTAGCAACCCGTGTAACATAGAGTAGTGCTTCAAGGTTATCTGGAAAGACAGTTGACTCAAATAAATCACATTCTTCGAAAAATTCAGTTCCTAATTCAAATGCCAAAGATGCTACACCTAATTGTCCATATGTGGTATCAACAGAACTACCTAATGCAATTGTAAAATCACTAATTGGCTCAGGTGTATGTTGGTTATAATAAGCCACTCTTCTCCCAAAAGCCTCATACTGGCTGGCATTAGGATTATTAGTATTTGTAAAGCCCCAAGGCCACAATACAAGTTGACCTGAACTGTGTATATCCAAAAACACACCTGCAGTATCTTCATCTGCAGGATCTGTATTAAGATCTCCACGTTTATCATCATAAATATTATTTATATGATTCATTACAGACATTAATTCTGGCTCAGATTGTGCAGTGGCACCTGGGTATGTTGATCCACACTGATCACCACCTCCCTGCCAAAGGAAAGGGTAATTTCTATTTAAATCAGCCCCCCTATTATTACTATTTGGGGAACAATAGGCTTGATTTGTATTTTTACGCCATAGAATGCCCGTTTCGGCTTTTTTTCTACCATCTGGATTGGTATGTATTAATAATTGCACTTCCTGATGGTCTAACATCCATTTTACATCTGAATTTGTGTCATATTCTGATAACAAATATTCAGCAAACCTGGTTGTTAGTTCTGCAGTTGTATATTCTCGGGCATGTATGGCTGATGTGATAAATACAATCGGTTTGTCTTCTACGATATTTTGATTGGTGATTTTTAATACTTTTAGGTCATATCCATTATTTGAGTTCATGGATTTTTCCCAACTGTCACCTATGTCTATAATTTCAACCAATAATGGATTATCACTGACTAATGATTCCATTCGCGAAAATGTGCCTTCAACTGTTGAATAACAACTAAATCCATCGATGGAATTACCACCACGTGGAATATAATCTGGTTTAAGTTTTTCGTTTTCTGTGAAGTATTTTTTTTGTAATTTGTGATCCAACCTTACCTTAATATCAAGTGACTTAATTTTATTGAACATTTGAGCATTTTCAATCTTTAGCTGAGCAAATTTTTGTTGTTTGTTTATCTGCCATAAAGGAGTTAAATCACTAAGTTTTTGTAATTGTATTTGATCTGTCTCTTATACACATCTGACGCTGCCGACGATCTACTCTGTGT
>CAJXVJ010000089.1 GCA_913061105.1 uncultured Alcanivoracaceae bacterium
AGTAGATCGTCGGCAGCGTCAGATGTGTATAAGAGACAGCTGTTGTATAAGCGCTTAATATTTTTTGGTGTAAGGCAGGCATATTTTTTAGGGCATGAAGAGCGCGCTTTCGAAATTGATGAATGCGGATTTTTTTATCATCCAATGCTTTTAACATGGCTTGCGAACTCATGGCATAGCCTGTAGGGAAATTTAGAATGGATTGCCATGCCAGATCCTTGCTATATTCTTGCTCTAATGATTTTTTCCACTTCTTACTAAATATGCCTCTGGATTGACTGAATAGTTTATTCCTGAAGCTTGCATTGCCTTGAGTCGAGCCATGTTGATTGTGCGTAAGTGTTACTGATCCACAACAGACGGTATCAAAACCAGCTTGTGATGCACGCAAACAAAAATCGGTGTCTTCAAAATAGGAATGAAATTCTGTAGATAAACCACCTAATAATTCAAATACATTGCGTTTTATATAAGCCACAGCAAATATAACACCTTGTACAACACGGTCTTGATTAAATTGATTAATGTCTTCTTCAACCCTGCCTGAATCCATTTGCTGACCCCACATAGTTTCAGGCATAATTAGAGTGCCTGCATGGGTTAATTGTCTTTTTTCATCAAGTAATCTACAACCCACTATGCCGGTTTGCTTGCTGTTATAAGCCGTTGTTTCTAATTCAGACAACCAGTTTTCCTGTTCAAATAACATGTCACTGTTTATCAGGATGATATCAGAGTCTTCATCAGTGTGTTTTATGGCTTCATTGTTACCGCGAACAAATCCTAGATTTTCATCTAAGTTAATGACTTTTATCCAATCAAGCTTTTCTAGCTCGACTTTGGTTTCGTCAGATGAACCATTGTTTAATACAAAAACATCAGTGTTTTCTAATGGGGTGTTTTTAAGGCTTTCTAAACAGGCTGCAGTCATAGCCCAATTATTCCAAGCCAATATGATAATGGATTTTTTATGACTCATTTTTATCAACTTTTTGAGCGGTCCATAAGTCTTTTAATACGACCTTCACATGGGTGGGTTCATAATGACTTTTTGGAAACTTTCCGTTCAATGTATCATTTAAGGTTGGGTGAATTTTGGTTTTTCTGTGAGTATAAAATTCGCAGCTTTCAATGAGGTTTTTAAAATGGTCGCCATTCATGTATTGGCCATCATGTCTTTTACCAAAAAGATTCATGATATTGCGGTAAATATTCATGATGCCATAACCGACTTGCCAAGTTTTGGAAGCAAATAAAGTCTCTAAATCACGTGATAAGTAAGATAAATTGGTTTGTAATTCTTTATTGCGCTCAGTATTATTGAGTTTTTCTTGTTGTAATTTTAATTCCAATTGATCAATTTGAAACAACAAGTGATCAGTATCTGAATTGTTATCTATACCCATAATTTGTTACTCATTGATTTTTGCATATGTTGGTTATACAATTTGATCATTTCATTTGTATCACCTTGGGCTTGTGTCTCACCATTTTCGATCCACACAACTCTGTCACATAATTCCCTAATGGTTGGAATGCTGTGAGAAACCAAAACCACGGTTTGATTGGATTTTATTCTTTGTTTTATAGCTGCTTCAGACTTCTTTTTAAAAGCCATGTCACCAACCGAAAGTGATTCATCAATGAGTAATATTTTTGGCTTTATTTCAAGGGCTATTGCAAACCCCAATCGTTGCACCATTCCAGTTGACCAGGTATTAATTGGTTCATAAAACATTTCTTCAATTTCAGTGTACTCAATAATTTTATTTATTTTGGATTCAATGTGCGTTTTATCTAACCCTTGAAGCATGCCACTTAAAATGGCATTGTCCACTCCGTTTAAATAAGGAACAAACCCCAGTTGAAGCGTTAACAATGCACAACTCTCAGTATTTCTAACTATACTTCCAGTATCTGCTAAATATGTGCCTGCAAGTACCCTCAATAATGTGCTTTTGCCAGCACCATTTCTGCCAATAATACCAAGTGTTTCACCTTCCATTAAATTGAAACTAACATCTTTGATTGCATGTATTGGTTCTTTGCCTTTCCTTTTAAAAGACAGCCCAATATTTTCTAATTTCATTAATTCCATATTATTCATTTCTTATGTTTCAGATAATTTTGCATAATGATTTTGAAACCTCTTAAATAATGTCAGCCCAATTGTTATAAGAATACAGGCAAAAATGAAAACATATAATAAGTCAAATTGGTTGGGTGCAGCATTATTAATTAAGACTTCTCGTGAATTATCAATCATTTTATACATAGGATTGAGTGACAAATATGATTTAATTGGCTCAGGAATGACATCAATTGAGAAAAACACACCGGATACAAAGAATAATCCCAATAATATATTATCAACTATGACCCTAATATCAGGAACAAAAGGAATAATAGCAGCCAGGCACAGGACACACCCATTAATAAATAAAAATAGGATGATTAAAATTTCAATTATATACAAGAAATTTAAATTAAGATGGAAGCCGGTGGACCATAGAAACAATAGCAATAAGGTAAATACAATAAGAAATTTCACTGTATTGGCAGCAACTTTAATAATCGGAAATATCCAAGCTGCGATCCGTACTTGTCGCAATAAATTGATTTGATACAATATAACAGAAGATGACTGTGATATAGAGGATTTAAACCATTGCCACAATATCAATCCGATCAAAAGAAACTGTACAAAATTTTCTGTATTTGATTGTCTAATATGGACAAAAACTACATAAAAAATAGCGAGAAACATTAATGGTTCTAATATCCACCAGATAAAACCAAGATAGGTTCTTTGTCTTTCTGCTTGTAGTTCTGCTTTGGTTTTAAAGACAATAATAGCTAAATATTGTTTAAACGTCATCTTTATCTCGTTGATTTGGTGGTTGGTATTTATCTATTAAGTACAGCGGTCTTTGTTTGTTTTCTTCAAATAATCGGCCCAAATATTCCCCAATAATACCCAATGCCATTAATTGAATGCCACCAAGAAATAGTATGACAACCATTAACGAAGGATAACCGGGCAAATCATTTCCAAATAATAATGTTTTAGCAATGACAACTAACCCATAAACGAAAGATAATAAAGCCACAGAAACACCAATCCATGTGGCAAATTTTAAAGGAACATAAGAAAAGGAAGTAATGCCATCAACAGCGAATGAAAACAGTTTACGCATGTTCCATTTGGTTGTGCCTGCAATTCTTTTTTTTCTATCAAAATAGATGGCTTTTTGTTTATATCCAATCCAAGCAAAAAGCCCTTTCATAAATCGATTGCTTTCTCGTAGTTTATTAATGGCTCTGACAGCTTTAATATCCAATAGTCGATAATCACCAGTGTCTTTTGGAATGCTAATTTTACTCATTGAATTGATTAAACGATAAAACCAAGAAGCCGTGGCTTTTTTGAGAAAAGTTTCACCCTCTCTTTTTTTTCTGGTCGCATAAACCACATCATAACCTTCGTGCCATAAATCAATCATTTGTGGTATTAATTCAGGTGGGTCTTGTAAGTCAACATCGATGACAACAACGACATCAGCATCTGCGTGATCTAGGCCAGCAGTAAGAGCATATTCTTTCCCAAAGTTTCTACTGAGTGTGATAAAGCCTACGCGACTATCTTTGTGTCTTAAAAACTCAATGTGTTGTACTGTTCCATCTGTCGATCCATCATCGATAAACAATATAGTCCATTCCACATCACAGGTTTGTAGTGTTTGTTTCATTTCTTCATAAAACAAATCAACCACTTCTTGTTCATTATAGACGGGTACGATTATTTGTAAGTTACTCATGTATCGACATTATATCTAAATATTTGATTCATGACTAAATAGTTTTTTGATAAATGGAATGTTAATTGTGAACACAGAAAAAACAAAACCAATGATGACTCCAATTGTATTCACATGAAAATCTTCAATATCACCCATTCGATAGGCAGTTAATGATTGTAAAATCTCCATCAGCCCACCTAGTATGATGAACCCAATGGCATATAAGTTTCTGACCCATGGCTTTTGGTATAATAATGAGAACCATAACATTAATGAAAAATAGGCGATAAAATGCCCAATCTTATCTCCATTCTTTACTTCAGGAATAGCAGCATTAATTGGAACAAGAGACAACAATATGACAGCAACAACCATGAGCCAACCTATAAAAACCAGGTGTTTTCTATTGGGTTTCATGATTTTCCCGATAAAATGTGTGTTAATGTAATGGGGTCTATATTACCACCACTGATGATGACACCAATTTTACCAGTAGCATTAAATTGTTGACTGAGTAATGCAGCCAAACCCAATGCGCCGGAAGGTTCAACAACAATTTTCATGCGTGTTAAATGGAACCTCACAGCTTCTTTGATTGCTTCTTCAGTAACAGTCATCATCGCATCAACATATTTTTGTATAAGCGGGAATGTGATTTCTCCCAAAGATGCAGTTCGTGTGCCATCGGCAATTGTTTTTGGATTGGGTTGGCTCACTAATTTCCCTGTATAATATGACTGATAAGCATCATTTGCTAATTCGGGTTCAATCCCTGTCACTTTACATTGTGGCTGGATGGATTTTGCAGCAATGGCAGAACCACTAAGCAACCCACCGCCCCCACAAGGCACCAATAAACTGTCTAAGTCACTGATTTCTTCACACAATTCTAGTGCTGCAGTAGCTTGACCTGCAATGATTTGTTTGTTATCAAATGGGGCAATTAAGGTGTAACCGTATTTTTCTTGAATGGATTCTGAAATTTCTTCTCTTATTTGAGTTTCTGGATCAAAAATCACCACTTCAGCACCATATCCTTTTGTGGCATTGAGTTTTACTTCAGGAGCATTATTGGGCATTACAATGGTTGTTTTAATGTTTAACATTTTACCAACCAACGCAACTGCCTGTGCATGGTTGCCAGAAGAATAGGCAATGATGCCGCGTTTTTTTTCATCTTCATTTAATTGTGAAATGCAATTAAATGCACCGCGAAATTTAAATGCGCCAATGCGTTGAAAATTTTCACACTTAAAAAACACCTCAGCACCCAGTAACTTATTTAATGCACTTGAAGATAAAACAGGGGTCCTGTGTGCGTGTCCTGCCAGCCTAATTTTTGCCTGATTAATTTGTTCAATCATTATGATTATTGTGCTTGTTTTTATATCGCATATACTATAGCATTTCATTTCAATATATAAAGAGGTTTAAAATGTTTTCACTAAAAAATAAGGTTGCACTAATAACGGGTTCATCACGTGGAATCGGTGAAGAGGTTGCGAAGTTATATGCCCAACACGGAGCGCATGTAATTGTTTCAAGTCGAAAACAAGAAGGCGTAGATGCAGTAGCAGAAAAAATAAGGGCAAATGGAGGCAAAGCAACGGCCATGGCTTGTCATATTGGAGACCACGATTTCGTATCAAGCATGATTGATAAAATTAAAAATGAAATTGGCAACATTGATATATTGGTTAACAATGCTGCAGCCAATCCTTATTTTGGGCACATATTAGACACACCATTGTCTGCCATGAAAAAAACCATTGAAGTCAATATTGAAGGTTATTTCCTCATGAGTCAATTGGCTGGTCAAATGATGCGTGAAGCCGGTGGTGGATGTATTATTAACACGGCATCTATCAATGGCATGACTCCTGGACCAATGCAAGGCATATATTCTATTACCAAGGCAGCAATAATCTCAATGACAAAAGCTTTTGCGAAAGAATGTGCACCTCAAAATATTCGCGTCAATGCTGTATTACCGGGTCTAACAGACACTAAATTTGCCTCTGCATTAACCAAAAATGATGCGATGTTAAAACAAATAATGCCAATGATTCCTATGAACCGTATTGCACAACCTGAAGAAATTGCCGGTGCCTTTTTGTTTTTAGCGTCCTCAGCTGCCAGTTATATCACCGGGATAAATGTGCCTGTAGATGGAGGGATATTAATCTAATGAAAATTGTCATACTATTTATCATGGCTTTGACTCCTTTGATATTAAAAAGTAAAGAGTTAAATGGACCACTATTAACCGGTTGGAAAGGTCAAAAAGTTTGTGAAAAACTGAGTGAAAATAGCCACGAAAATATCTTGAGGTGTACTTTTGCGCCAGGAGTTGGTCATGAAGTTCATAAACATAATGCCAATTTTGGTTATGCCGTATCAGGTGGTACTGTACAGATTAAAGATGAGAAAGGAACAAGAACCGTAGAGTTGGCATCAAACAGTTATTTTGATAGTTTAGGCACAAAATGGCATGAAATTCTCAATGTCGGTGAGACAACTATAGTTTATATCATATTAGAGGCAAAATAACAAAAATGAAAAATTTGACCATAATACTCATTTTTATCCTATCAATTAGTCTTAGGGCTGAATCTCATGAAGTATTAAACCGAGATTATTCTGATTGTGGGCTTAATCAACAATCCATAAAACTGGCACAGCTGATTATTGAATCAGAGAATCAACAAAGAAAAGTATTGTATTGTGATAAAACACTGTCTCAAGCCGCTTTTGATAAGGCTAAATTGATGGCAAAAGCAGATTCAGTCAGTCATAACATTGAACACACCACTCCTAATCAATTTTTACGTAGTTATGGTGTTAAACTGCCGAATGAATATCCATTATTCGACAATCAAGTTGAAGCCATCATGGGAGCTGTTTCCACTGCTGAAGATTCCTTTAAAGTTTTCATGACAAGCCCTGACCATAAATCCCACCTTTTGGGCGAAACTGATTTTGTAGTTGAACAAGATCAAATTGGAGTGGGATTTTTTAAAGACAGTGATACCACACACGTATATTATTGGGTAATTTATATCACAAGTATAGATTCTGACGATTAATTATAATTATATTATTGTGCAATCATTTGCAATAAAACACCAGTAAACCAAGCACCCCATGTTCCAACTGCGTAGCCAAACACAGCCAATAACACCCCAACAGGTGCCAATGATGGGTGGAATGCAGCAGCAACCACAGGTGCAGAGGCTGCTCCACCAACATTGGCCTGAGAACCTACTGCTAAAAAGAAAAATGGCGCTTTGATTAATTTACCCACTATGATTAACAAAATGGCATGGATACTTATCCATATACCACCAATGAAAAATACCACTGGGTCATCAAAAATCTTTGTGATATCCATTTTTAATCCAATCGTGGCAACGAGTATATAGATAAAAACCGACCCGACTGCTGAGGCGCCGCCACCTTCAAGGTTTCTGGCTTTACTAAATGATAAAATCACTCCAATAATAGTGGCGATTACAATTAACCAAAAAAATGAACTGCCTAATGAATAATATTCAGCCAAATGTGGAAAATTTGTTGATACAATTGGAGCAATCCAATTGGCAAATGCATGACCAACACCAGTTGCAATAAATGCTATAGAGATAATCATCATGAGATCTTTGAAATTGGCATTGCGGGTATTTTCTGTCTGAAAAGTTTCCATTCTTAGTTTGATTCTTTCAATGGCAGAGACATCAGCGCCCATTTTGGCATCAATTTTATCTGCTTTCTTAGAAAAGAATAACAAGGTTGCCATCCAAATATTAGCCCAAATAATATCGGCAACTAACATTTTGCCAAAGGCATCATCAGAGACATCAAATACATCTATCATGGCAGCTTGGTTGGCGCCTCCTCCAATCCAACTGCCTGCCAAAGTAGTCATCCCACGCCATATTTCACCAGCTGCTGAACCAGTAAAGGCTTCGGGAAAAAGTGCTCTTGTTAGATAAAAAGCGATGGGGCCACCGATAATAATGCCGAATGTACCAGTTAGAAACATGGTGCCTGCTTTTGGTCCCAGTCGAAATATGCCTTTCAAATCAACACTAATGGTTAATAAAACTAATGCAGCAGGAAGTAAGTAACGAGATGAAACATAATATAAATTTTCTGCTGTTGTTTTATACTCATCAGATTCTGTTGTGTCTATCAAGCCAAAGGAATTTAATAGTGAAGGTAAAAAATAACACATTAATAATGCAGGTACAACACTATAAAACTTTTTCCAAAACTTGTTTTCACTTTGATTGGTATAAAAAACAAATCCTAATATAGCAGCCAAAAAGCCAAATAAAACCGGATCGCTTTGGATAAAATAGGTTTGTTCAGGTATCATATTATTTTCTCAAAATGTTAAATTTATTATGTCTATTAGAAAATTTGGCGATAAACAGCCAGTGATTCATAGCTCAGTATATATCGACCCTCAAGCTTGTGTCATTGGAGATGTTGAAATTGGAAAAAACAGTTCAATCTGGCCCATGACAGTAGTACGTGGCGATGTTAATTCAATAAAAATTGGCTGTGACACCAATATACAAGATGGAAGTATACTACATGTAACTCACAAACGTGCGCAAGATTTAAATGGCGGACCACTGAAAATTGGCAATGGTGTGACTGTTGGACATGCTGCTGTACTTCATGCATGCGAAATTGGTGATTATTGTTTGATTGGGATGGGTGCTATTGTTATGGATAAATGTATTATCGAACACCATTCAATGATAGCAGCAGGATCCGTTGTGCCTCCTAATAAACACATTAAACCTGGTGAGTTATGGATAGGAAACCCAGCCAAAAAAGTTAGAGACTTAACCGATGCTCAAAAATCAGAATTAGAATATTCTGCTCGAAATTATGTGAAATTAAAAAACCAATATTAAGTTGATGAAATCAAAATCAATGGCCATTATTGGAGCAGGGACTGCCGGATTATCAACAGCAATCTTTCTATCAAAACAAGGGTTCGAGATTGACCTATACGAAGAATTCTCAGAACCACATGCTAAAGGCGCAGGTATTTTATTACAACCACAAGGCCTTCAAGTATTAGCCAATATGGGCTTAGTTGATGAAATCATATCAAAGTCTTCAAAAATCAGTTCTCTATTTGGCCAAAATAAGAAATCACAAATCATCATGGATTTTCATTACAAAGATTTATGTCATGGTTTATTTGGGTTAGGTATCCACCGTGGAGCACTTTTTGATTCATTGTATGCAAAAGCCAGCACACGATTAAATAATTTATATTTGGGGCAAAAAGTTGTTAAAATCACACAAGATAATTCTGCAGCAACAGTCACCACCGAACATGATTTGGTAAAAAAGTATGATGTGGTCGTTATTGCTAATGGCACTTGGTCAAATTTATCTAAAAACTTAAATATTAAAACCAAAAAGACGCCTTATCCATGGGGCGCACTTTGGAAAATATTTGAATGCTCTGATAAATATTCTGAAGGAATGTTAAGCCAGAGATACCAAAACTGTCACACAATGGCAGGCATGTTGCCATCAGGAACCGATCCAAATACTCAAAAACAATGCATCAGTTTTTTTTGGAGCCTCAAATCAGATAGATATGATGATTGGAAAAATACTGATATAGAATTGTGGAAGAATAAGGTGATTGAATTATGGCCAAACATAAAACCTTATATCAATCAAATTACAAGCCATGATGATTTAACTTTTGCTCAATATGCAGATACAATTATGAACCGATGGCATGATAATAAAATAGTTGTAATCGGTGATGCGGCCCATGCCATGAGCCCACAATTAGGTCAAGGTGCCAATATGGCATTAGTAGATGCCTGGCAATTATCTCAATCTATCAAGCTAAACAAAACAATAGAATCTGGGTTAGAACATTACAGTAAAGCCAGAAAAAAACACCTGCGCTTTTATCAATATGCCAGTCGTTTCTTAACGCCTTTTTTTCAATCCAATAGCAAATCAGCCGCTATCTTTAGAGACATAGTATTTCCACCCATGCGTTATATACCTTTTGCAAAAAAACATGCGCTAACCACCTTGTTTGGAGTAAAAACTTCTGTCATCAGTAATAAACCAAATATTAATCTAGACGCATTAGCGCAAGTGTTATCTGGGTATAAATAATTATTTTGATTTAATTCGATCCATTATTTTAGCACGGGCTTCAACCAGTATTGAGTCTTTATCTAGCGAGGTAACAATTTCTTTGGCAACATTTTTTGGGCCTTGTTTGCCCCATGATTTTCCACGAATAAAATACTGCTCGGCAATTTTCCCTACTAAATAAGTGGCATAATATGCCAGTGCACCTTGGGCACCAGCGGTTAACGTAGTAGACAATCCTGCACTAACGGTTTTAAGTGCAGAGGACAATAGATTTACACCCCATACAGCGCCCATTAATGCGGCAATTTGTGCCATGATGGTGATACTGAGTTTGGTGGCTTCTTTGCCGACAATCGGTAAACCATAGACCTGCGACAATTTTCGAATCATTGCCACATCTAAACCCGCAGCAATCAGTAAGTCGGCAACTGGAATCGGATTAAAAGCCACGCCTACACCTTTGGCAATACTGTAAGTGGTGACAACTTTTTCAGCGGCCGATGACCGTAGTTTTGTGATTTTTGTGGCTATTTTTTCACTGATTTCACCAGCAAATATACTCGCATTTAAAGCAGTTAAGGTCTTACCGTCTTTTTCAAGAATATCCCAAATGCGTTGTTTGGCTTGTAGAACATCAACTTCAACAGGTATTTTTTTGCGTTTTTGTTTTCCGCTCTCATCTTCAGTTATTAATACTTGGGGCAAAGGCGCGGCACTGGTAAATACGATATTTTTTGGATTAACAATATCTGATGTTTTTTCTAATAATGAGTTTTTTAAATCTTCTATTTCATCATCTGTATAAAGATCAGATTTATTAAGAACCAATAAAATTTGGGTGTTGGGTTGATTAATCAGCTGCAATTGTTTTAATTGTGATTGGGTTAAATCTCCATCGATAACAAATAATATAATATCGGCAATGGCAGCTGCATTGTGCGCCATTTTTTGCCTTAATTCACCATCAACTTCATCTGTACCAGGGGTATCGATAACCACCATGGATTGGTCGTTATACTCATCCCAATTAGAACTTTTTTGTAACTTTGTTTCTCCATGTAATGGGCTGGTACTGAAATTTTGTTTGCCAATTAAAGCATTGAGCAAAGATGATTTACCAGAACTGACTTTTCCAAAAGCAACGATATGTACTTGTTGGTTTTCTAATTTATCTAATAGTTGTTGAACCTGTTGGTATTCATCGTTCAATTGCATGCGCACAGTAGCGGGGATGTGCTCGTCATTAAGCAATTCCTTTAGACTGTCTAATGTAATGTCTGTGGCGTCTGACTTTTGGTTTTTATTGGAGCGTTTATTTTTCGATTTTGAGCGCCATTTGTGCCAAGTCTTTTGCCAACGTTTGTGCAGGTCCAAGTAAGTTTTCCTCAAATTTTTGTTGTGTCATTTGGGCATCTAAAACACCCAAAGTAGAAATGGAATCAAGCACTGCATGTCCCAGTGCATTAAATATCATACCATAAGAAACTGCATGGGTTACGCCTCCAACAGCTGTACCAATTCCAGGGAAGGCTTTCATTGCATTTCCAGCAACTGCCAATACCAATGATACTGATGTTTTTAGCTTTCCACCTGTTAATCGTATAACGGCATCAATTTCCATCTGTTTTGGAGAAATGCCATACAGTGCACAAATGGTTTGTACCATTTTGGTTGCCAATGTCCCTTGAATAACCAAATCCGATCCTGGTGCAACAGATGCCATCGCTCCAAAAACGGCCTTTTTGGTATAACTTTGAATGATGTCTTCAGCTTTTTGTAGGTTGAAGGCTGTTTCTGCTTTGTTTAATTTGTTTTGCGCCAACATGAGCATGGATGCATCACGAAAGCGGTTGAGAATTTCTGGATTATTCTCGACTACTTTTTCAATAGATTTTAACAATGGTTCGATATTGGCATCTCGTACCTGCACTTTCTTCTTTTGTTTGCCTTTTGCATCTTGATAAATAATGGTTTCTTTACCACCTGTAGATATTAATGCCACGGGGTATTTTTCTTCAGTTTTTGCTTTTAACGATTGGATAATTTGCGACTGCTCTTCACCAATGAAGCGGTCAGATTTATTTAAAGCGATAACCATGGGTTTTTTGGTGTTTCTCAATTTTGTGATGACACGCATCTCAGTTTGGGTTAGATCTGAATCGGTAAGAAAAACCACAACATGTGCACGTAGTGTTTCTTCAATTGCCAGTTTTTCAACCGCATCATCAAAATCATCTAATCCGGGCAAATCAATTATGGCCAAGTTTTTATATTGATAGACTTCAATGCCCTTTGTGGTGCCAGCCAACACATGAGTTTGAATGTGTTGTTCAGGCAATAATGCTTTGATGAAACTGCTTTTTCCTGATGAAACCGTTCCATAAAGAGCGATGTAGAAATTTTCTTGGCTGCGTCTTTTGTCCAATTCTTCTAATTCAGTTGTGGCATCAGTAATGTCAACGCCCTTATCTGCCAATTGTGAAATGCTATCTCGTAAGGATGATTCATCGATGGGCTTTAATTTTTGTTGTACAGGCGGTTTGCTCTTGATAAATGACAGGTAGAGATAAACAATAACAACAGCTACCAACATTATCACTGTTGCATATAAAAATGAAACCCATAAAGGCGCTTCTTGTAAATAATGCCAGATACTTAATAATTTTTCTGTGACCAATAGTACCAATAACAATAAGGCTATAGCAATGACAGCAATAATGGTTGTTAAAATGGCTTTTGAATTAAGTTTCAATGAAGTAATTGTGTTTGTAATACCCTATTATGTGGCCAAATCATTAAAAATTAAAGTGTGATAAGTCATGATTAGAAATTCGTGCTTGTTAAAGTGCAGAGATGCTAGCTTTTATCTATTACTAGAAATGTAAAAATTAGAATTTATCTAGCCATGTGTCTATATAGTCTGTCTCTTATACACATCTCCGAGCCCACGAGACAGGCAGAAATCTC
>CAJXVJ010000090.1 GCA_913061105.1 uncultured Alcanivoracaceae bacterium
GAGATTTCTGCCTGTCTCGTGGGCTCGGAGATGTGTATAAGAGACAGATTCTAGACCTACAAAATATTGGGTTTAAGAAGATTCTTTGTACAATTGATATAACTATTTAACTTTAAATACTTGTTGAAAACTCCTATTAAGCAATTTATTGAGAATTAAATCACAATCATACGTTATGATAAACGTTATAATCCCATTAGATTATTTGGAATTTATCCTATGAAAAACCTCAGCATACATACTTTAGTGATGTCATTACTGTTGACTCTTTGTCACAATGCATTGGCACAAACCCACCATGAATTAATTCATGCCTTAATTACAGATAGTGATATTACCCATACAGCTATCAATAATGGCTCGTGGTTTGATACACAAACATGGCAAAATAATCAAGTTCCCACATCTGATGCATGGGTGATGATTCCTGAAAACATTACCGTTGTTTATGATCAAATCAGTCAAGTGCCAATTCGAGGCATCAAGTCACATGGTCGTTTGAAATTTTCACCCAGTCAATCGAGTCAACTGCGCATTGATACAATGGTTATTGGTAGCACAGGTGAACTCATCATTGGTACAAATAATTCGCCGATTCAATCAGATGTGACAGTGGATATTAGTTTTGTCGATAACGGTGACCTAGATTTGGTTCGTGATCCACAAATGTTTGGGCGTGGGATATTGGCTATGGGCAAAGTTGTTATTCATGGACAAAACAAAACAACCCACCTAAAAGTGTTAACAAATCCTTTAATTGGTCAAACGCAAATACAGTTAGCAGCATCACCTGAGAATTGGAATATTGGTGACACATTGGTTTTAGCTGGCACAAAATATTCAGGTTGGAAGTGGGATAATAATGCACAATCGGTTTTGTACCATGGCACTCAAGATGAGGTGTTAACAATTACAGATATTCAAGACAATGTCATCACTTTTGATTCACCACTTGTGTATGATCATTTTACACCAAGGACCGATTTAAAAACATCGGTGGGAAATTACACCCGCAATATTACCTTTTCTACAGAAAACCCAGGATCTACTCTACGTCACCGCCGTGGACATACTATGTTTGTTCACCATGCGGATGTAGATGTGCGCTATGCCAGTTTTTGGGAGTTGGGGAGAACATCAAAATTTTTAGAAAGTTTTAATGCCGAAGACATTGTTAATATGCAAGTTGATAGCAATGTTCGCGCACGTTATCCTTTTCATTTTCATAGATCGGGTGTAGAAGAGGTTAAAAATCCAGCCATTGGTATTGGCAATTCTGTTTTTGGTTCACCGGGTTGGGGTTATGTGCACCACGATAGCAATGCGATTTTGCACAACAATGTCAGTTTTGATACTTTTGGTGCTGGATTTGTGGCAGAAACAGGCAATGAAATCGGCGTTTGGACCAATAATTTGGCAATAAAAGCCGAAGGGAACTCCGCATTCAATCCAAAAAACGGTAATCCCAGAGAAGCATTCGATATTGGACGAACGGGTGATGGTTTTTGGTTTCAAGGCCGAATGGTGAGAGCCAATGATAATGTTGCTGCCAGTGTAAACCATGGTTATGTGTATTTGCACCGTGGTTCCGGTATGTTACCGTTTCCAGGTTCTATTTTTATGTTACCCGAAGCATTATCACGGGCTCCGCGTTTAACCAGCCCAGATGATGCCCCCATTTTAAACTTTGATAACAATGAAGCGTTTGCCAGTACCGTTGGGATTTATGTGGTCAAAGCCAACCCCAATCAACAACACGATATTCGTAGCCACCTATCTCATTTTACTGCTTGGGAAGTGCAAGCTGGTGCAGCGATTGAATATACATCACATTACCTGCTGAGTGATTTTGATATCATAGGCATGACCCCAGAAATTTTTAGGTCTCCATTATTTGGCATTGATTTTGGGACTAATTCATCAGATATGAGTATTGTCAATGCACACATTAAAGACATGGAAGTTGGTGTCGGATTAAGCAAAAACTTTACCACAGCAACTCCCGATACAGCGAACCAATATGTATTGGTAGATGTTACCTATGAAAATGTGAACACAGAAATGACAGAGTATGACCCTAATTTAGATGAAATTTTAACCTCAGCTGACTTGGTTCCTGAGCGTTTTCAAATAAACTTAGACAGTCATTCATACGAATACTTAAGTCCTGCCACCAATGCTGGAAGTGGTGTTTTTTATACTGGTATAAAAACTGATAGCATTGGTGATTTGGCCATTCCTGCAGGTACCGATCAAATGGGCACCGCCAGTTATGACATGATTCAAATTTGCGCTCAAGATGGTTATTATTTGACTGCGGGTGGAGTTCCCTATGCCATTGTTGAAGAATATTACAGTGACCGCGTCACTGGCAAAATTCACAAATCTGGTCTTAAAACATTTTTAGGACCACAAGTTGAATCGGTATTGGGCAATCAATTTTCTGCCTGGAGAGATGCTTTTCAAATAGGCACAATAGACCTGAATTCTTTGTCACCTATTGCCAATGATGACAATGCTACTGTTGCTAATGATACCACAACCACACTCGACATATTACAAAATGACAGCGACCCTGAAGCAGATTTATTAAGCATCGATGGCATTGTTCAACCACAACATGGTCGCGTGTTTTTAAATATCGATAACAGCATTGATTACATCCCTGATTTTGACTATATTGGCACCGATACATTTAGTTATTGGGCAACCGATGGTAATGGCAATTACTCTCCAGCAAATGTCACAATCAATGTGATTGATGATATTATTTTTAGAAATGGTTTTGCTGAGTAAGGTCTTAATAGATTAAATGACTAATGATACATGCCTCTTTAGTCGGGTTTTGTTAGAATGGTCTTAATCTAAATAAATCACACCTATGACAATTGACCAAAATGACGCGCTGTTAACATTAAAATTAAAACTTAAATCTAAACAAAAAGCAGAAAGGACTTTGAAGGACTTGCAGAAGATTCTTAGAGATGAAAAGCAAAAGCTTAATGAATTGTTTATAATCATGCAAAAAGAAGAACAAGATGTTAAGGATCTTGAAAAAACAAGCTTAACTTCTTTGTATTACAGCGTGATGGGGAATAAAAAACAACAACTCAATAAAGAACAGGTTGAATTTTTTGCAGCAAAATTGAAGTTTGATAGCTGCCAAAGCTCAATTACTTCATTAAAAGGAGAAGTTCAAGCTTACCAAAAAACCATTGATCAGTGTGATAAGTATGAAACTGAGTATATCGAATCTGTTAAAAACAACCCCAATTCTGGCTCAGATGAAGAAAATAAAAAATTAATAGAAATTACTGATGAAATTGAAAAGCTAAAATTAAATAATATCCAAGTCAATGAAGCCATTGCTGCAGGAAGATTGGCCAAGGCGGCATTGAAAGGAGTCATTGAGAAAATGCAGAGTGCCTCAAATTGGGGAATCTTTGATATGATTGGAGGAGGGCTGATTGTTTCGGCTATTAAGCATTCAAAAATTAATCAATCACAAAATATGATAGAAAATGTTAAAGTTCTTATTGAAAAATTTAACCGCGAAATATCAGACATCAATAATGCAATCAATACTGATTTAAAGATTAAAATCGGCGGTTTCAAGAAATTTGCAGATTACTTTTTTGATGGCATAATTTTTGATTGGATGGTCCAGTCAAAAATCAGCAAATCCTTGAATGCCTATACAGACACAGAAAAAGAAATCTCACGCATCCTTAAACTATTGTTAATGGAATCATCAGATTCGAAAAAACAAGTCAGCGAAATTAATCAGTCTAAATTAGAAGTATTTAACCGTGCATGAATAGTGTTTTGGTTGTTTACAATTAATACTTAAAACTGTAGTAGTATTAGATGCCATATAATATATTGCACATTGTTAATTGCTTTGCTCTTCTCATTTTATGGATTCTACCCAATAAATATATAGATAACTCTAAATATTCCAGAAGGCTTAATCTGCTAAAACAGGCTTATTTTGTCGTGGTATCAAATGGAATTGTTTTTGTCTGCCATTGAGATACTGGACTTGTTCACCATCAAAAAAGGCATCTTCTTCTAACATGATGCGAATTTCCTTATCCCATTGTTTGATGAATGTAGATGCATTGAGCTCTATGGCATAAGCGGTATTGGCGTGTAATGGGTGGTCGCCAGTGTGAGGCACACCGCCTTGTGAATCCCACATGCCCAAAGTTGTGCCAGCGGCATGACCATAATAACCAATTGGGTGGGTATAAATGGCGGGTTTTATCCCCTCATTGATGGCTTGTTCTCTAGACATAGCCAATACATCATTGCCTGTGCGACCCACTTTGAAGTTCCCAGTAAAGATATCTTGCAGGCGATTGGCATTTTTTAAAGCTTGCTTTAAGTAATCTGGCACATCGTGTTCACCAGGTTTGAGCACATAAGCATGTTGCTGTGTATCTGTATTAAAACGCATGTAAGTAATTCCAAAATCTACATGGATTAAATCACCGGGTTGTATAATATTTTCTGCAGGTCTTTTGTCAAAAGTTTGCAAGTGATCAAATTTTTCTTTGTCTGCTCGTTGAATCGAAACCGAAGGGTGAAACCAGGTATCCAGCATTAATGATTGGATTTTTTCACGGTACCACCAGACCAAATCCTCCGTAGTCGTCACTCCAGGTTGGATCGCAACTTCTGATAAACCTTCAGCCAAAATATTATGGGCCATATTAACAATTTGTGGGTATATCACCATTTCACTGGGAGTCCTGGTTTCCAACCAGTTAACCGCCAATGTTTCTGCGCTGACTATTTTTTTGTGGTATTTCTTTGGTAAGGCGTTCAAAAATGCCTGATGCTCAGCATATGTCAACCCATCGGCTTGGCCATAATGATTTGAGTAATTAAGGCCAATTTTTTCAGGTTTTTTTTGTTCAATTATTTCAACCAATCGCGCCCATTGGTTTGGCTGTAAGTCCTTATCCCAACTCTTTTTAAACACAGTGCCGACATCGTATCTGGCAACTGCCAATGTTTCGACGCCTAAATCATCTCCAGCATCGTACATAACCAAAACCGTTCGCCTTCTGGCCGCATGCCATATCGCAGGTAACATGGTTCTTATAACTGGATCTTCATTGTATTCGCGTGCCATCACAATCCACATATCAATGTCATTTTTTCGCATAATTTCAGGCAATACCGTTTTAACTTTGTCCTCCAACAACCGATCAATCACCTGCGCCTGCTGTTTCAAAGGCAAAATCATCGGTATCTCAGCACCAACGTTTCCACCAAACCCAATACTGAAAGCAAAAACCAAAAACAATAAAAAGACTCTCATACCCAACTCAATTTAGAAAAAAGATATTATGACACAAAGGTGATGTAAACCACATTTCTTTTTATAAATCAAAAATGCTAATAAAAGGTAATATTTTTTAAATTAATCAATGCTACAATAAAAACCCTACCCAAAAAAGGTACCAATCATTGACTGATATCATTCCTGCATTCATCATTTTTCTAATCGAAGTTGTTATTCTAATTCTTTGGTTTAAATCGCGCCGTGACAATAATGGGAAAGAAAAGTGGCTTTGTTTTTATGGATTTTTATTGGGACAAGCTTATTTATTGTGGGAAGTTTGGAATATTAGCCAAACTGGCAAGCCATTGCCTGGATCTGTAGAACAAAAAATGCTGATGGGCAGGGTAGTTTTAGGTGCATCAATGGGTGGGTTGTTTACCATCTTTGGGTTATTTTATCTGAGCTTTGCTATGTTCCCAAAACGTAAATGATATTCTATAAGCGCAATTCTAATCTGATTCAATAATTTTATTGGTCAATCTATGAATGGGTTTGTTACTGTGTCAACTGGAGCTGGTAATCAGATTGGTTCTCCGAGTTTACCAATTGATGCTATGCTAATGCCTCTGGCTGATTCTGGTGGTTTGACATCTGTGCATGTGCCAAATATTTCAAGTCCTGTGATAGACGGCGGAAACCCTACTGGATGTCTAGATGCTGCTGGAACGGAACTGATCTTGGATCAACGCGGTGTTAATCGACCATATGACGGACCAGATTTGGACTCGATAGCAACCTGTGACATAGGTGCGGTTGAGTTGAATTTGATATTTTCCAATGGGTTTGAACCTTAGACTACTTTATAAAGCCGCACGAAAATAGATGATGAGACCGATTTTACTAGTAGAGAATCGTTTTCATTTTTTAAATGATTTTCAAAAACATTGGTTCAAATGAGGTACCAAAACTTTCTTACTAACTTGATAATTGTCAAGAAACCCGAATAATGAATGTGATATAATTATTACAGAGAGTTTACTTTCACTGCATAATAATGCAAAGCTCTTTTAAAGGTTTGTTTGGAGATAATTATGAAAAGGTTTAACAATATTTTGTATGTCGTCGGAAACGGTTCAAATGAAATGACTGCGTTTAAACGCGCTGTAGATTTGGCAAATACTAATCAAGCTAAGCTTACCATAGTTGGAGTTTTCGATGATATTATTCGCTTGAAATCCAGCATGCCAATTGCTAATAATTTAATTGATGGAATTATTCAACAAAAGAAACAAGAGATACAAGAGCTTGTTAAGGGCATTTCAAATCATAATTTAAACATTGAAATCAAAGTATTTACTGGTAAAGCATTTATAGATATTATCCAAGAAGTTATAACATATAAACGCGATTTGTTAATTAAAGCCATAGAACAACCTGAAAGTTTTATTGAAACTTTGTTTGCTAATACAGATATTAAAATTTTACGTAAATGCCCATGTCCTGTTTGGCTAATAAAGGCAAAAGCTCAAGATGGCTATAAACAAATTCTTGTTGGTTTAAGTTATGAACCCGATAATCCAGAAATTGATAGGATTAATCAACAAATACTGACAATGGCTGGGTCTTTGGCTTTAGCTGAATTTAGTGAATTACATGTTGTTCATGCTTGGCGAATGCAACATGAAGACGTCTTAAGATCAAATAGATCAACTTATTCAAAATCTCAAGTAGATGAGATGGTAAAAGAAGAAGAGTTAGCTAGAAATAAATGGTTTAAAACTACTGTTGATAAAAGCATGGTTACTCTTGGTTCTGAAGCCTCATCTTTCTTAAAACCCAAATTACACCTAGCAAAAGGCAGTGCCAGTATAATAGTTCCAAAGTTAGTTAAGGAAATTGGTGCTGAGTTAATTGTGATGGGAACAGTTGGACGTTCTGGAATTGCTGGATATATTATAGGGAATACTGCTGAAACCATTCTTAATCAAATTAATTGTTCAGTTTTGGCAATAAAGCCAGAAGGGTTTATTAGCCCAGTTACACTTAAAACTACTTAATACAGAGGAAAACAATGAAAATAATTTTTGTACCCGTTAATGATAGACCAGAATGCGCTATTGCATTACAACAAGCCTTCTATTTGGGCAATCACCTTAAAGCTTCAGTCAAAGGTTGTCATATCAGAGCACACAATGATTCTGATATTTCTTTTCCTATAGGTGAAAATTTTGCCAATGATAATGAGTTAAAACATCCTGAGAAAAATCATAGTGCCAAACAATTATTTGTTAAACTTGCAGAAAATAAAAACTTCAAGTTTACAACAAAACAAAAAAATAAACCTCGTGCATTATGGCTTGAGAAAAAAGGTTCTCCAGATAAGCTATTTTCAATATTTGGTCCAGTATCAGATATGATAGTTGTTTCTCGACCCATAAAGAAAGGCAAGACCTTAGCCAGGCAATTTATGATGTCGGCCATTTTGAAGTCTGCTAAACCTGTGCTTATACTGCCACAGACTGAAACACCAGAAATTGGTAAAACTATCAGCATTGCTTGGAATCAAAGCCCTCAAGCGGCTCGGGCTGTAGCTGCTGCTATGCCGCTTCTGTTGCTTGCAAAAAAAGTAAATGTCATTACTAGTCGACCAGAAAATAAAGTCGGCCCAAAAGCCAAACACTTGATAGATTATCTACGCTCATGGAACATCAAAGCAAAACACTTAGTTTCTGATGGAAAGAATGATGCACAAGCTTTGTTAAATGGTTATGAAAAAACCAAATCTGATCTTTTGGTTATGGGTGGTTATAGTCATAACCGTTTTAAACAGCACATATTTGGAGGTGTTACAAAATATATGCTTACCGAGGCCAATATTCCAATTTTTATGTTATACACAAAGTAATATGAAATGGATTTGACTTAAAGAGTTTCGCTGTTAATGATGCATTACCTTGATTTGCACCATATTTGGAATAATAATGAATATTATTATGATAACTGTTATTGACTACACGCATAAATTTCTACAGAGTATTCTATTATGGATTTAGGTTGGGTAGCTATTGCAGTTAATGATGTGGCATGGCTTTCATTGGCTTTGTTCTCGGATTTTTATCAAGAGCAGTAGGTTTACCTCCATTAGTTGGTTTTTTATTAGCAGGTTTTATAATTAACATGCAAGCCTCTGTTAATAATGAATTATTTCAGAAGCTGGCTGATATCGGTATTACTTTGCTGTTGTTTACGATTGGCTTGAAAATTAATATCAAACAATTGATTAAACCGCATGTTTGGGCTGTTGCAGGAATGCATATGTCAATTATAGTGGTTTTGTTTGGTTTGGTTTTATATGGTTTAGCCTATGTTGGGATTTCTAGTTTATCTGGATTAAGTCTAAAAAGTGCCTTAGTTATTGCTTTTGCTTTAAGTTTTTCAAGTACAGTATTTGTTGTCAAAGTGTTGGAAGAAAATGGAGAGTTAAAATCTTTTCATGGAAGTATAGCCATCGGTATATTAATTATGCAAGACATTGCTGCGGTGGTTTTTCTTGCTTTTTCTACTAGTAAACTCCCTTCTGTGTGGGCACTTTCTTTACTTTTGTTGATTCCATTAAAGTACGTCTTTGGATTTATTCTAAAAAGAGTTGGTTATGGTGAGCTCTTGGTATTGTTTGGGTTTATTTTAGCAATGGGTGGAGCAGAAATATTTGAACTAGTTGGAATGAAAGGTGACTTGGGTGCATTAATTATTGGAATGCTTATCGCCTCTCATACAAAGGCAGAAGATTTGGCTAAAAGTATGATGGGGTTTAAAGATTTATTCTTGCTGGGTTTTTTTGTTTCTATTGGGTTGTCTGGACATCTAACGACTGAGACAATTATCTTCGCAGCAGTTATTACTCCATTTGTATTTATTAAATCGGCTCTCTTTTTTGTCCTGTTATTGAAGTTCAAATTGCGTGCACGAACCTCTTTAATGGCATCAATAAACCTCACTAATTATAGTGAGTTTGGACTGATAGTTGCAGCTATTGCAGCTAAAAATAATTGGATTGAAAATGATTGGCTAATTATAATCGCTATTGCGATGTCATTTTCCTTTATTATTTCTGCCATACTTAACACAAAAGTTAATGTGTTTTTTTCGCAAAATAAAGGATTTTTTAGAAGTTTCCAAGCTCGAACTCGGCTTGCCAATGATCATGCTTTCGATATAAGCGATGCGACTATAATGATTATAGGAGTTGGGACCATAGGTCAGGGAGCATTTGACATGATGAATAAAAAATACCCGGGTAAAGTCGTGGGTGTTGATATTGATAACAATATCGTAAAAAAGCTGAATAAAACCCAAAGACTTGTGATTCAAGGGGATCCAAGTGATGCCGATTTTTGGGATCGGGTTAAAAAACAAGATTCAATCAAACTCATCATGCTAACTTTACCAAAATTTAATACAACAATGGCTGTAATAGAGCAATTAAAAGAATCTCAATACAGCGGTAAGATTGCATGTGCTACTAAATATGATGAGGACATGCAGAAGTTAAAGGAAAAAGGAATCATGACTGTGGCAAATGTTTTTACCGATGCTGGAGCTGGTTTTGCAAGTCATGTTATAGATAACATTAACTCTACAAAATACACCTAATATATAGACTTCATTTATTTATAACATAAAAAAACCTGCACAAGCGATTAGCCCATACAGGTTTTTTTATGTAAATGAACCTTAACTTAAGGTTCGAACGTCTGTCTTGCAACAGCGATGGCATCAACTAAGTCGATGTCAATAAACAGTGGTAAATATGAATTGACCAACCACGAGAACAATTGGTTAACATATAAAACTTCTGTTGTAATGACGCCACTTTGACCACCAGGGATAACTTGTTCAGCTACCGGGCCATTAGGTGTCATTAAACCAACAAATCTTCTGGCTGGACCAGAACCAAACATGAAACCATCAAGCGTGTTGGCTCGGATGTTGTGGCTTGATGCATCAAGAACTTGGTAACCACCAGAACGTGAAATACCACTTAATCCTTCAACTGTGCTAAATCCAAATAAACCATTTGGAACAGATAAACTGGCTCCTAAAGGATGATCGAATGAGATGCGGTGTAATTTACCCCATCGGTATTCATTGATATCATTTGAATTGTTAAATGCTGGTGCAAACTCGTCACTGGCCAATAAATCAAGCGCTTGTTTCAAGCTAGCAAGAATAATAAAATCTCTGGCATCTTCAGGAGTTGGCGCTTCTGGGTTAGTAAAAAAGTTGATGCCTGAGGCACCAACACCCTGAGCGGTATCAAAATTATCTAATAGATTTTTGAATGCATTAAATCCAAATTTACTGCCAGGTAACTGTGGCGTTAACACATCTTGACCGATGGCAGCATCTACTCCACCTATAGTGGCATCAATGGTATTACGTATTGCCATTGAACGCCATGTGGCATAGATGGTTGCAGCCACAGAATAATTTATCTCAGCATCTGATGGTTGGCTTAAAGCAAAAGGATTTTCAAAAGGATCATAACCTTCAGCTAATCCAGTTGGCATAGAATAATCCCATGATGCGAATTTTTCCAATGTAGCAGTGGCACGCGGGTCAGCTAAAAACTGTTGAATCCCTGGCCATGCACCATCACTGGCAGCATTATTAAATGCATTCAGTATGTGTGGCATAATTAATTCAGCATCCATTGATTGTGCATTGGCTTGATAGACCTTCATATCTGTACTATTTACTTTGCCGCCATCTGCTAATGCATCAGTTAGTAATCGGTCTATTCTACCCATGCGATAAGATGAGTAACCACCTTGAGAGATATAATACAATCCACCTTCTGGTCTGATTTGATTCAATACATTGTTATCCAAAGATACTCCAATAGGATCATTGTTAGCATTGGCGAACCAACCTTGAGCAGGGTTTTCCCAATGTGGCATTTCTGCTTCAGGAATAATTTCATGATTTTCAGCTTGGTTGACCTGTGGATTACTCACTGGCATCCATTCGTTCATATGTTCACCAGTTCCATCACGAATAAACATAGGAGGCACACCATCTGGAGCCATTAATGTTTGTAAATCTTCACGAATAGGGACTTCAGCACCTGTATAGTAGGCAATGTTGCCATCAATATCGGCTACACCGAAATTTTGCGAACCCACATCAAAATTGGTTAAAGCTTGACGAAACTCATAAATATCATTGGCTCTGGTCATATCAAAAAACGCTTGAAATTCTTGAGTAGGGCTAAAACCAGTGTATTGCATGCTCACTGCTTGAGAAGCTTCTGAGTCAATGCTTAATATTGGTCCATTGTTTCTTCTAGGGACAATAAATGTAATGCCACCACCATTATAAGCAATATTTTGATCTTCAATATTGTTCATTATGCCATCACCAATTATATTGGCGTTGTAAAATTGAAAAATCCATTGAATGTCTTCTTCTTCACCTTGGTATACTGTATGGGTTGGTAAACCAAATAGATTTGTTTTAACGTCTTCAAAATAGAAGTCAGTTTCATCAACAGGATGGACAGTACTGCCCCAACATAATCTGGTGTTACAACCTTGAGCAATAATAGGAGTACCTGGAAAACCAACGCCTGCTACATTTAACTCAACCCCACCATCATTTTCTACATGAACATGAATGGGATAAAAGACTGAAGGATAATCCAAAGACAGATGAGGATCGTTGGCAACCAATGGATAGCCACTATCGGTATGCTCACCTGATACAGCCCAAACATTTGAACCCTTATCTTTGTTGCCGTCATTTTTCATTTTTCTCAAATCTGGGGAGCTTTCCCATGTTGCAGAAATCTTTTTTGCCATATTTACTTGAGCCGAACTGTATGGTGTCACAGTTTCTGTATCAATTTGTTGAGCGCTGTTGAGAAGTACTCCACCAATCGACTCAAGAAATCCAGGTACTGACACGCGGTCATCAGGTGGTCCTGCACGGTACAAATCTTCTAAAAATAAGGCTGTTCCATCAAATCCTGCAGCGGCACCGACTTGTTGCATGGTTCCCAATGCAATCGTATGGTCAATTTCTTGCAAGTCATTAGATAATTGGAATGAAATTAATTTGCCTATGGCAAGCGAATCAACCGGTGTCCACGGTTTGACCACGGTAATTTCTAATCCAGAATATTCAATAGGCAAAGAATTACTAGCTAACCAAGCATTGACGCCATTGGCATAAGCTTGTACCAATACTTTTGTTTCCTCTGATGCTTTTTCATATGAGCGAAAAGCAGCACGGTCAAACCCAATGGTTCTTAATTGAATATCAGTACTTAATCCTGCTGGACCAACAAGTTCAGAAACCGTTCCATTCGCCAGTCTTCTGGTATAGTCCATTTGAAACAAACGGTCTTGTGCGTGAAGATAACCATTCATATAAGCCATATCAGCCATAGATGAAGCCGAAATAGTCGGTACTGAAGTTTCAGGATACATCACTTCAGCTGGATTCATTAACCCAGGCAAGGTAACATTGTCACCCGCGATGGATTGTGTGGTGAAAATCTGTCTCTTATACACATCTCCGAGCCCACGAGACAGGCAGAAATCTCG
>CAJXVJ010000091.1 GCA_913061105.1 uncultured Alcanivoracaceae bacterium
CTACACAGAGTAGATCGTCGGCAGCGTCAGATGTGTATAAGAGACAGGTTAAACGGAACGTTAAAGCGTTTAATCGCTTCTTCTGTTATTACAAAGGAAGATGCCATTGATGCTGTTAAAACTTCCAAAAAGCGCAGAATTCCATTATTTTCATATTTGGTCGAAAATGATATAGCGCCAGCAGATAAATTGGCAAATATTTCTTCTCAGGAATATGGTGTCGCAATTTTTGATGCATCCGTGATGGATCTGCGTTTATTACCATTAAACCTGGTTGAAGAAAAATTAATTAACAAACACAAAGTTTTGCCACTGTTTAAGAGAAGTAATAAATTGTTTTTAGGCATTTCTGATCCTACAAATGTTATGGCTATTGAGGAAATCAAATTTCACACAAACATGTCAGTAGAGCCAATTGTTGTGCCCTATGATATTTTGGTGAGTGCAATTGATCAAGCACTGAGTGAAGCAGATTCCATGATGGATGACGATGAAGGTGATGAAGGATTAGAGGATCTAGATTTTGAAGACACAACAGAAATTGAAGATACATCTCCTGATGCCAGCGACGCGGCAGATGACACACCTGTTGTAAAGTTTGTTAATAAAGTATTATTGGATGCGATAAAACGTGGCGCATCTGATATACATTTTGAACCCTATGAAAAAAGTTACCGTGTCAGGTATCGTATTGATGGTATGCTTAAAACCATGGCTAGACCCCCCATTGGTTTAACCATGAAAATTTCATCTAGAATTAAAGTGATGTCAAGATTAGACATTGCTGAAAGAAGAATTCCGCAAGATGGCCGTGTTAAGTTAAATTTATCGAAAACGAAATCAATCGATTTTCGTGTCAGTACATGCCCAACTTTATTTGGCGAAAAAATAGTGATGCGTATTTTGGATGCATCGGCAGCAAAAATGGGCATTGATATGCTTGGTTATGAGGAAGAACAAAAAGCATTGTTTTTAAGTGCCATCCATAAGCCTTATGGTATGGTATTGGTAACAGGACCAACAGGTAGTGGTAAAACTGTTTCTTTATATACTGCTTTAAATATTTTAAATGTCGATGGAACTAATATTTCAACAGCAGAGGATCCTGTAGAGATTCGTGTTAATGGCATCAATCAGGTTCAACAAAATGAACGACAAGGCATGACTTTTTCTGCTGCATTAAGGTCGTTTCTTCGTCAAGATCCTGATATTATTATGGTTGGTGAGATACGTGATCTGGAAACTGCTGAAATTGCAATCAAAGCAGCACAAACAGGCCACATGGTTTTATCTACATTACACACCAATAGTGCACCTGAAACCATTAGTCGATTAGCAAATATGGGCATTGCACCATTCAATATCGTATCAGCTGTATCGTTAGTGATTGCACAAAGACTTGGTAGAAGATTACATGATTGTAAGGAATTAGGAGATTATCCTCCTGAAGCTCTTCTAAAAGAAGGCTTTAGTGAAGCTGATGCCAATGAAATTAAAATATATGACGCAGTGGGATGTAGAAAATGTACAGAAGGGTATAAAGGACGAGTAGGTGTTTATCAAGTTATGCCTATTTCGGACAATATTAGAAGAATTATTTTAGCTGGTGGTAATGCAATGGAAATAGCCGATCAGGCTTTAGCAGATAAAATTCCAGATTTAAGACAATCTGCATTACTAAAAGTAAAAAATGGTATCACCAGTTTAACAGAAGCAAATAGAATTACGGTAGATTAATATTATGGCAACTAAATCAAATGCGATTGTAGAGTACACTACATTTTCCTGGACAGGAAAAGACAAAACAGGTAAAAAAATAAAAGGTGATATCAAAGCCAAAAGTCAAACAGTCGCCCGCTCAGAGTTACGTAGACAGAATATTTCAATCAGTAAGATTGGCAAAAAGAGAAAACCTCTGTTATCACAGGGATCAAAAATAAAGGCACAAGATATATCTCTGTTTTCAAGACAATTGGCAACCATGATGGAATCAGGTGTTCCTATGGTCCAAGCATTTGAAATCATTGAAGGTGGTCAGAAAAACCCCAATATGCAAAAATTACTCAATAAAGTTAAAACAGACATACAATCTGGATTAAGTTTAAGTGAATCATTAGGAAAACATCCCGTTCATTTTGATGAATTGTATTGTAACTTAGTGGCTGCAGGTGAAAAAGCAGGTGTGTTAGATGAGTTGTTAGACACCATCGCTACTTATAAAGAAAGAACAGAAGAAATAAAAGGCAAAATTAAAAAGGCCATGTATTATCCAGCAGCTGTTCTGGTAGTAGCTTTCGGTGTGAGTGCCTTATTATTGTTAAAAGTAGTGCCTCAATTTGAAGAGATGTTTAAAGATTTTGGTGCAGATTTACCTGGGCTAACTCAAATGGTAGTCGCTGCATCTAAAGCATTGCAAGCTAATTTTTTCTTTTATTTGATAGTAGTGGTAGCGTCTATTACTGGATTTATCATGCTTAAAAAGCGTTCATTAAAGTTTGCACATGCCTTGGATCGGATGGCGTTAAAAATGCCAATAATTGGGAATATTTTGCACAATGCTGCCATTGCTCGTTTTTCAAGAACACTGGCTACAACATTCGCAGCTGGTGTGCCATTGGTTGAAGGATTAGATACAGTTGCTGGTGCTGTTGGTAATGTTGTTTATGGAGATGCTGTTAGAAAAATTAAAGACGATGTTTCAACAGGTCACCAACTACAATTGGCGATGCAACAAACTGGAGTATTTCCTCATATGGTGGTATCTATGGCATCAATTGGTGAAGAATCGGGTAACTTAGATTCTATGTTAGGTAAAGTTGCTGATTATTATGAGCAAGAAGTTGCCAATGATGTGGATGCCATGAGTAGTTTGATTGAACCAATGGTTATGGTTGTGATTGGTGGCTTGGTTGGTGTGATGATCGTTGCTATGTACTTACCCATATTTAAACTTGCGGCTGTTATGTAACATATGGAGCCTCTGATTTAGAATGAAATTTCAGGCTTTCATCGATTTTCAAGATTAAAAAAGATTATTGCAAATATAGCCATTCCACTTTAAAATAATCTGATGTAGAGATTGGGAATCGCTGGAAGCCGCGTAAGGCTTGCATTTAAGCGTGCATCTGCTTCGGAAAAACATAAAAAGATATGAAAAACTATCAACTTTAAATTTTTACAAACCAGCTACACACTTAAAGACAAGCTGAGAACTTATTCTAAATCAGAGGCTCCATATGGAATTATTGTATACGCTTGAACAATCACCAACATTGTTATTGATTGCTACGTTTGTTTTTTCATTGTTGATTGGTAGTTTTCTTAATGTTGTCATTTTTAGATACCCTAAGTCAATGCAACATGAATGGACTAATGACAGTGCCACACACCTCATTGAAACTTATGAAGAATTAAAACAACCTTTAGAAAAATACACTAAATTAACCAAACCACCCAGTATTGTATGGGCACGATCAAATTGCCAAAATTGTAATCACCAAATAAAAGCATGGGAGAACATTCCTGTTTTGGGGTTTTTATTTTTAAGGGGTAAATGTTCCAATTGTAAAACAAAGATTTCCCACCGTTATTGGTTGATTGAATTACTCACAGCAATATTGAGCACTGTTGTTGTATATGAATTTGGCTGGTCTTTGGCTGCTGTTTGTGGGGTCATACTTACTTGGTATCTTATTGCAATCTCAATGATAGATTATGACACCATGGTTATTCCCGATCAGTTTAGTTTGTCACTAATGTGGATAGGAATATTTATCAGCTTGGCGTCTGTCTATGTTGATCCATCGGCTTCAATCAAAGGCGCTTTATTGGGATATTTATTGTTGTGGTCAATTTTTCATCTGTTTAAGTTAATAACAGGTAAAGACGGCATGGGTTATGGTGATTTTAAACTACTGGCAGCTGGTGGTGCTTGGTTAGGCATGCAATCAGTGGCTGTTATTGTCATTTTATCTTCATTATCTGGAGCGGTACTAGGGTCCATTATTTTACTCATCAAAAAAAGCAATAAGCCCATTCCATTTGGCCCTTACTTGGCTGTAGGTATTTGGATTACTTTGCTGTATGGGCAAAAGATTATTGATTGGTATTTGGACTTTTCTGGTCTAACATAAAAGCTCCACATGTCACATAAAGCACAAAATTACTCCATAGGATTAACTGGTGGAATTGCCAGTGGTAAATCCGCTGTCAGTCGATTTTTTGAAGCATACAACTGTACTGTTATAGATGCAGATGTTATAGCTAGGGAAGTGGTAAAACCCAATAGTGTTGGATTGAATCAATTGATTGATGCCTTTGGAACGCATATTCTCAATTCAGACAAACATTTAGACAGAGCACAATTGCGAAAAATAGTTTTTAATAATAAAGATCAATTATTAAAAATTAACTCGATCTTACATCCCTTGATACAATCTACTATTCAGGCAAGAGTAAAATCTGCTAATGGTGATTATTGTGTGGTTGTCATTCCTCTTTTGTGTGAAAGTAATGATTATAAATGGCTGGATCGTGTTTTGGTAGTTGATGTCAGCCCTGAAACTCAATTAGAAAGATTGTTAAAACGTGATTCTATAGATAATACATTGGCCCAGAAAATGATGGGCAGTCAATGTTCAAGAAAACAGCGATTGGCCATTGCCGATGATGTCATAAATAATGAACAGTCATTAGCAGAATTAAAAAATGGGGTAAAAATACTAAATAGGCTTTATAAAAGCCTATAAATTTTAATTTTTTTATGCATTTTTGATAACAAAGCGTTATACTACGCATCCTCAATAAGAATCAACTTTTTAGTTGTCTCAAATTAGGGCCCGTAGCTCAGTTGGTTAGAGCATCCGACTCATAATCGGCAGGTCCCCCGTTCAAATCGGGGCGGGCCCACCATTTTTTTTGCTTGATATTGGGTCATTAGCACCCCAATCTCAATCCTAAAAAATCACTTACTTATAATACATAAACGCGTATTTTATTTGAATTGAGCTTGTGGCGCTACTCACCCAATATCAAGCAAAAAAATCACGACACATTAATGAACAGACTCAGTCCTAAAAAATCACTTACTTATAATACATAAATGCGTATTTTATTTGAATTGAGTTTGTGGCACTACTCACCCAATCTAAAGCAAAAAAATCACGACACAACAAAGAACCCACTCAATCATAAAATTTATTTCTAATACTGGCCTACAATACGTAATTTTTAGATGGGATTAAAACTAAATATAATGCAATCTAATTTTGTGAATGGATTTGAAGGGTGATAGTTTTTTTGTTTTGAATAAAGCTTAATTGTTTGAAAGGCACATTTGTTTGAAACGAATTAGTAATTTGATGCCGTTATCATTTTCTTTAATATCATTGATTATTTTATTGGGATTTAAGCCTTCATTAAAAATGTCATCAGAACGGGCTACAATATATTTACGAATAATACTTGAATTAAATTCTGGATGAAACTGGAGGCCCCAAATGTTATGTTTGTACCTAAAACAGTGGTTTTTATCATTACTGGTACAGCCAAGTAAGGTAACTTCCTTAGGCAATCTTGTAACTGATTGTAAGTGTGTGGCATAGAATTCTATGGTTTTTTGATCGGAATATATCAATTGTGAGAACAAAGGGTCATTATGGACGTCGTTGTTTAACTGCATATTAATACTGCCAATTTGCCTGCCGTTTGGATTCCAGTCGACTTGACCACCCAAAGCTTTTGCCAAAAGTTGATGCCCATAACACACACCAAGAACAGGGATGTTTTGTTTAAATACTAATTTGAGCCAATCGATTGTGGCTTCGCTCCATTTAAGTTTTTCTGTCACCATGGAAGGTGAACCAGTGATTATAATACCAGCCAGATTTTTGAATTCAGGGAATTTTAGCTCTTGGTATACTTTAAATGTTTGGCATTTTGTGCCATCAATTTGCATGTGTTTGATAAACATGGAGTCAAAATCACCATAATTCTCCATTACAGATGGTATCGGAATTCCCATTTGAATTATGGCAATGTATGCTGACATTAATCGTATTCAGGAGGGGCTAATTTAAGGGCTTCTTCTGGTGAAGTTCTGCCTGTTTTTAGTAATTGTGCAATAGACAACCTAAGTGGTTGCATACCAATACGATAGGCTTCAGCGGCGATGGTTTCTGATGGTACTTTGTCTTTAATCATTTTGCGCAGATCTTTGGTAACAGGCATGATTTCGTAGACACCAGTACGTCCATGATAGCCAGTATTTCTGCATTCTAAACACCCAACTTTGTGGTATATTTTATCTGGCATTTCTATGTTCCATGGGTGCACCATAGAAATCCAAGCCTCAGCATCCACTTTGCTCGCTTTTTTACAGTGATTGCATAACAACCTTACCAACCGTTGTGCGATAACACCTGCTAATGTTGATCGTAACAAATAATCAGGTACGCCTAAATCTAATAAACGATTCACTGCTGATGGCGCATCATTTGTATGTAAAGTTGACAATACCAAGTGGCCTGTTAAAGAGGCTTGAACAGCCATTTTTGCTGTATCTAAATCACGAATCTCACCCACCATAATAATGTCAGGATCTTGGCGCATAAGTGTTCTTATTCCACTAGAGAACTCTAATCCAATTTTTGGATTGACTTGCATTTGGTTCAGTTCGGTAAAAACCATTTCAATGGGGTCCTCAACTGATGACACATTGACTTCTTCTGTAGCCAACTGCCGTAGAGTTGAATAGAGAGTGGTTGTTTTACCCGATCCTGTAGGTCCTGTCACTAAAACGATGCCATGTGGACGGTTAATCATCTGTAACCATTGTTTTACTTCATCTGTAGAAAAGCCCAAATCTTCATATTTTTCAACAACGGCATCTGGGTCAAAGATACGCATGACACATTTTTCACCAAATGTTGTTGGCATTGTAGAGATACGTAATTCTACTTCTTTGTTATCTGATGACAGTGTTTTTATACGGCCATCTTGTGGTTTTCGTTTTTCAGCCACATCAATGCGAGACAATATCTTTATACGTGAGACAATAGCTCCCATTACCATAGTTGGTAACACATAGACATTGTGTAACCTGCCATCAATTCTAAATCTTACAATAGAATCTTTTCTCTTTGGTTCAAGGTGTATATCACTGGCACGTTGTTCAAAAGCAAACTGAAATAACCAATCAACGATATTGACAATGTGCTGATCATCAGCAGTTAAATCACCTTTTGTTCCAAGTTTAACCAGTTGTTCGAGATTGAGTATTGAGTCAATAGAACGGCCTTTGTGCTGCTCACTGGCTTGTTTTATTGAACGGTTTACGCCATAAAATTCATACAGTAATCTTTGAATGTCTATGGGATTAGAATGAACCCTGATGACTTTTAAACGAAGTATCCTTTGTAGTTCTTCAACCCATGATTCATCAGTTGGATTTGAAACAGCAAAAGTCACAGTTTTAGAAGTTACTGCTACTGGTAAAATTTTATGTGTAGTGGCATAGGCTTGAGAAACAGAGGCAGTGACTTTGTTTACGTTTACTTTTGTTGGGTCAATTTTTAAATAGTCCAAACCATTCATGCCAGCAACAAATTCAACAATAAATTCAAATGATATCGGTTTTCCTGTTTTTTCATTGATTAATTTATAATCAGATAAATTCACATACGGATGAACAGAAGTGACTGCTGATAATTGTGAATTTGATAGAATCCTCTTTGCATCATTTTTTTCAATTATTCCTTGCTTGTACATTTGTTTAACAATGGGAGTAATGATGGAAGTTAAGGACTTTGAATTTTTCATAGTAAAATATTGTTTGGTAAATTTGTATCTAACATTTTGTTTATGTTGTTAATATTCATGATGTCACTGGTCAAACCAATGCTTGTTTCACCATTTTTGTTCAACAACATGACATGAGAACAATAAGCTTTTACATATTGTATATCATGCGTCACTATAATTATTAATTTTTTATCACTAAGTTGTTTTAACAAATGCATTAGTTTGTAACGAAATGAAATATCTAAGTGATTTAACGGCTCATCTAGTATCATTATTTGACTGTTTTGAGCAAGAATGGTGGCAATTTCTACTTTTCTGAGCTCTCCGCCAGAGATCTCTTGAATGGATTTTTTCCTTAATTCCTCTAATTCCATATTGTTAATAGCAGCATTAATCAACTTTTCATCGGAACGATTGTTGTTTTTTAGTTTATTCCAAGCATAACGACCATAAGCGATGTTTTGTTCAACTGTACAATTAAGACCAGTTTCCATCAGCTGAGACAAGACCGCAATCTCTCGTGCTCGTTGTATAGAGGAGAGAGATCTTAATTCAATTCCGTTGACAGTTATTTGACCAATGCGATAATCCAACAAACCTGCTAAGGTGTGTAATAAAGTAGTTTTTCCAGTGCCGTTTTTTCCCAAGATTGCCCAAAACTCCCCTTCTTTAAATGTTGCATTTAAATTGGATATTAATTTTTGTTCTTTATTTAAAACCGTTAGATTTTTAATTTCAATCATGTGCGTTTGGTCATTAAATATAAGAAAAGGGGCACGCCAAAAAGGGCTGTAAAAATACCAACTGGCAGTTGAATGGGTGCTAGAATAGTTCTCGATACTGTGTCTGCAATTAGCAAGACCACTGCTCCAATTATGGCGCTGATAGGTATCAAGTGTGCATGGCAATTACCTACGAGTAAACGGGCAATGTGAGGTACAACCAAGCCAACAAACCCAATGGTTCCAGCCATACTTACAGCTATGGCGGTAAAAACTGAGGCTGTAATTAATAAAGTTAAATTGATTGATTTGACATCGACCCCACATTTTTTTGCAAATAAATCGCCCCTGGCCATTATATCCAGTTCTTTGTGGAATCTAAAAACCCATAGACTGCCAATGATTAAAAGTATTAGGGGCAAGAAGGACAATTGAGAGAAGCTTAAATCACCCATTAACCAGAACAACATTGATTTTGTTGTTGATAAAGGACTGATGCTTAATATCAGGCTGATCATTGCACCATAGGCAAATGCAATGACAACGCCTGTTAACAATAAATTATTGGTTTTTAGTCCGTTTCTAGATGAGATTGTGATGAGTAAAACAATGGATAATATGCTAGCAACAAAACCACAGAGTATGAATAACCACAAGGGCAAAATAAAACCACTGGCAATAATTAACAATTGTATAAAAGCAGAGGCACCAGAAATCCCTAGAATATAGGGGTCGGCCAGAGGATTCTTAACCAAATTTTGAATCAACAAACCAGCCAAAGACAATAAGGCACCAACTGTTATGGCGTTTATAGCTCGAGGTAACCGTAATGTATATATTATTTCTTTAAGTGAATGGCTTTGCTCATCAATCCAAAATACAGATAAAGGTATGTATTCACTGCCGGATGACAGTGAAATAACTAAAACTACCGACAACAATACCAATAATGAAACATATATTGATTTGTTTACTATAATAATTCAACCGAAGAAATCATATCAATTGAAATACTGATGGTTGATGTCCCAAACCTAAAATGTGAATCTAAAGTTACCATTCCATTTTGAGAATCTCTCAATATACCTTTGATGGGTCTGCCTCGAATCGTTTTGATTCGAACTCTTTTGTTGATTACAGAACTTAAATTTCTTAATGGAACACGTTTATTGGTTCTGGCCCCTGTTGTAATCACAGTGGTTTTTTGTTGTTCTGCATTTTTATCTTTTAAAATTTGGGCTTCAAGATCCGCTTTTTCCTGTTTTTTAATATTTTCAGACATTAACGATTCTGTATCAATTTTCGTATAATCTATTTCTTTTAAATTCACAGGTAAGTATTCATTGTTGGATGATGAGACTTCTACTGATGAATTTTCATAAAGCTCTAATTGATTGATTTGCGCTATATCACTTAAATACATTCTATCTTTTATAGAAATTATGGCATTAAAATCAGTTTCAGGAGCCAAAACTCTTTGGTACCAATTAATTAATGAAGTAGGGAATTCTTTAGAATAATTGACGCGCATGAATTGTTGTACATGTTCAGCTGAGCTTAATCTATAGGCTGCAAAAGAAGACTTATAATTTTCAATACAGGCGTTATTACGCGCCAAGTTAAATCCATTATCAAGGTAAGAATAGTAAAGTTTATCGGTTAGTAATTCATCAATAACTATTTGGTTTTCGTTATAACTGGATTTTAAATTACTGGACCAAGTGCTGGAAAACAGGTTTTCAGCATCGAGTATTAAATCTGCATCAAGGCTACCATCTTCTTGTTTTGAGAAAAATAAATCAACATTGTATATTTGATTATTTTTAATAATTTTGTTCCAAACAGTATCATCAAATGTAACATATTGATCTCTACTACAACCAAAGCTACCGGCGTGCCCAACTAGTATCATCCACATACTTTTTTGTTTTAATGAATTTAATATGTCCCTTGATTTATTATTTAATGAGGCAGAATTTACTGATAAAGACAATGTTTCAGGTAGTAAATAAGCCAGTTCACTAGGATTGCTTTTTAATAAAAACATAGGTTCTGTTTTAATAACTACACTACCGATATCGAACCCCTGTGTGTGGTTATTTGGAGTAAATGCAATGTTACGAATAGTGATGTTTCCACCTAATCCACTACTGACAGTACCATAAGTCCAGTTACCCATATTTGAGGCATGACCAAATATTGCATCTGCAAATACTTTTGCATTTGTGAAATAGCGCCATGCTGGATAGATTGATAACAATACTAGGACCAGAAAAAAGCTTATAATTTTTGTTTTCATTATTTACCCCAAAGTAACATTGGTTTTTACATAATTGGTTCTGCAAATCCTGCAAAAGCGCTAATAATTATCGTTTGTATTTGCTTCGATGGCAAATCCACATCAGGAAAATTGCCTAAATTTTCATAATTATTATAAAAATCTGGGTGGCCTATGTCTAAAGCTTGTTTTCCATCTATTAGTTGAAAACTGCTTGAATAACGAAAAGGCCAAATATCTAGTATAGGTAATGATCGTGATACAGAAGCAATCATACCACTAAAAAAGCTCAATACAGGAATTTTTTTATTGGGTGCGATAATCCAAGAATTTCTTGGATGGGTGTCTATATCGATGTAATGTTTTAATTGAGCAGCTAATTGTTTTGATTTGATTATTAATCCAGACTCTGTATTGAGAATATCAGATCGGTGATCAAAATTATGAGATCCAATTAATGATGTATATTCATCTATAATTATAGATTTAGCATGCATGCCGAAACGGGTGTTTTCATTGTGGTATTTATTGCCAAACATTAAGGTTTTATCTTCTGGGTATTTCTTGAACTCATAAATATTTATTCCCAGATTTTTTAAATACTTTTTTTTATGTTTATAGGAAATGGCGTAAACATAAAAGGCATCGGTGGATGAAAGGCTATTGGTCGAGACATCAATATCAACATGTGGTTTCTTTTTGTGTAATGATTTAAGCGCCCGATAGGCTTTTTTGCTTAACACCAGATAGGGTGTTTGTAATAATAAACTGTCATCGGCAGATAAAATAAGCTCCTTGATTTTAAGACTCATTTGTTTGTATTTATTTTGACTTTCTTTATTTTTCACAAAGAGTTTATCAGGTGAATCACTGAAGTATTCAACTTCATCGACAGCAATCGCGGTGTCTGCAAATTTTTGTTTTATAGAATTATAATCAAATGATTTCAAGTTTAATTTTACAGAGTGTAATTGGTGGCCCACAATCCAGTCAGAATTGTTTTCTTGGTTGTTTAATATTCTATAGGCGACATCGTCCAAATTTTCTAATGGGATTATCCATTTAGCATGCCAAAATTCATTAAATGATTGCTTCATTTGTTGAGCAACTGCGCCAATTGCTAGTGCGTCTCTGTCCCTATAATTAAATGTTGGATCCCAATCAAAATACCTATCGCTGTAATTTCTGCCTCCATTAATGCCATATTTTCCATCAACTAAAAAAAGTTTGTTGTGCATTCTTCTATTTAGATTATATAAACAGCAGGTAATGGCACTAAAAAAATCAAATTTTGAAGTGTGAGCTTCATTAAACAAAGGATTAAACATGCGAATATTTAAATTCTGGTGTAATGTTGCCAATTCTGCTAGTAACCATGTATTGCCCATGGAAAACAATTGGTCAATGATAATGTTAACTTTAACGCCCCTTTTGGCCGCTTCTAATAATTCTGCGATAATCAAGTGACCCGCTTCATCATTCACCCATATGAAAGTTTGAATATCAATACTAATTTGAGCAGATTTGATTAGGTGTAAGCGAACCAATAATGAATCCTCACCTTTTTCTAAAAGTGTAATTCTGTCTTTATTTTCAATTATTGTTTGTTTATAGAGTTCTTCCAATGGCGTATCAATTGCGCAACGGTATTTATTCTCAAGGGGGCAGTTTATCGCTTTGTCTTTTTTTATGTAAGTCAGCTCATTTACTTTTCGAATGGTTTCTTTACTTGGGTGACAAGCAATTAAAAAGCTGAAGAATATGATTGTTACTGTAATCCTAGCCATGGTTCTTTAATTCTATTTGATTTTTTGAAGCTATACATAAGCTAAAATCAGTAATTTGATTTAAGCATTTCACGTTGATTCCATGTGTTTGTGGGGCTATTTTCATGTCATTGGATAAATAATTGTTGGCTAAATAATACCATAATCTTCCACCATTTGTCTTACAAACAGCTTCTTTTACGGTCCATAAATTGTAAAATAATTTTAAACTATCTTGTGCGGGAATAGTAGTTAATTGGTTGTATTCCTGTCTCTTATACACATCTGACGCTGCCGACGATCTACTCTGTGTAG
>CAJXVJ010000092.1 GCA_913061105.1 uncultured Alcanivoracaceae bacterium
GAGATTTCTGCCTGTCTCGTGGGCTCGGAGATGTGTATAAGAGACAGGCGCTGGCAAATCTACGATTTGTTAATTCAAGATAGTAAATATGAATTTTTAAAACATGATTCCCATATAAAAAATTTTAACTTGTCTGAAAAGATATCCCAAACTCTCTTAAAATACAACGATGAGCATCCTGAAATAATTGCCAAGTGGGACAGTGAGGTTTATGAAGTTTCAGAACAATATCAATGGCAAGTTGAAATGTGGCTTCAGCTACAAGATAACTTACCCACTAAATCACCTGTAGAATTACTAGAATTATTTAATCCTGAAAAAGATTTTAATCAACAACCTGCACACATAATACTTTTTGCTACAGAACAGATAAGTCATCTACAAAAAGCCACACTGTTTAAATTGGCGCATAAACAAGATGTCCAAGTTTATTTAACCAATCCCTGTCCAGATGATTATTGGTTTGATATTAAACCAGAATCAGTCAAAGCCAGAAGCGCATTATTTGATTCAGACATTGCTGATATCATCGAAGTGGGCAATCCAATATTAGCAAGTCTTGGCTATAATAAGATGGCCTTGTTTGATGCGTTCTTACAAGATGATATCAATCTGCAGACGAATGATAATCACTATATTGGGGATGGATTATTAGACAATGTTAAACAAGATATTTTCAATCTTAATGAACAACCGAAACAATGCACAGTTGATAACAGCATATCCATTCACAGTTGTCATAACAGAAAACGCGAAGTTGAAGTCATTAAAGACCAAATACTTAATAGTTTAGATGCCGATAAAAACTTAAACCCTGAAGAAGTCATTGTGGTTTCTACAGACATTAATGATTACGTAGAACATATTAAAGAAGCATTTAATCCTAATAAAGGCCAATACATTCCTTTTTATATTGATCGTGTCCAACTGGCTGATATACCTTATGTGACAGCCTTAATGCAGCTGCAAGAAAGCTTTAGCCTCGAAATGTCTGCCAGTGTTATTTATCAATTATTAAGTCAATCATCGATACAGCAAAAATTTAAAATCAATGAAAGTGATTTGCCAAGGATTAAATACTGGATACAGTATTCAAATATTAGGAATTATTATTCCAAAAAACAAAAAATAGAAATGGGTTATGAAGCCAATACTGGCAATACTTGGCAATTTGGAAAAAACCGTTGGTTAACAGGTTATTTGGCTGGTGATGTAGATGACCAAGAGTATTTGTCAACCTATGGAGATGTTGCTGGTCAAGAAGAAGTGTTTTCAGGTTGTTTTGATTTCCTAGATTTGTGGTATAACTATTACCAAAAGGCACAACTGATCCAGTCTCCACAAAAATGGTTTGAATTCATTACAAATATGTGTGGTGATTTTTTGTACAATGAATTGCCTGATGATTTTGAGAAGAAGATTCTTGATCAGTTAGAAAATAAATTTATTACCCAAACATTAGATAACCAACAACCAGTTCCATTGGTTATCATTAATTCAATCATCGAAACGGTGATCACAGAAAATAACTACCGAAGTGAAGGCCAAATCGGCATACGATTCCAATCGTGGGAAAATGCCTTTATGGTTGATGCGAAAATGATAGTTGTTTTAGGTTTGAATGATGGAGAATTTCCTAAAAAGCAAATTAAAAATGATTTGGATATGTATATGAAATCACCTGCCAGATTAAATAAGTCTACCAGACAACGGGATAAAAACCTTATGTTAACGGCACTGACTGAAAATGCCGATAAATTAATCATGACCTATATTGGTTTTAATCAGAAAAGCAATGAACCACAACCCCCGTCAATTATTCTTGCAGAATTCATCACTTATTTACAGCAAAAAACCAACAATAAATTTAAAGTCTATACACACAAACTTCACGGATACCATCACAGTTATTTCAATGCCAATAACATCAGTAACAATAACAGTTATAATCCAATTCACTACACATTGGCACAAAGCTTTTATTATCCAACTGAGACTAATAGACACAATGATATAAGTTTGAATAAGGAATCTAACTATCACGTTAGCCTCAATGACATAGGTCAGTTTTTTTCAGATCCTCTGGATTATTTTCTGAAAAACAATGCGCAAATAAAACTAGAAGTTAATGAAGACATGCTACAAGACACAGAAACCTATGAACCATCAGGTTTAGAAATGTGGCAACTCAAACATGAAATATTTAAACATGGGCAATCATCTGCCTATAAAACTGGTATTGTCAGCGATAATAAGTCAGGCCAAACTGTGCTCAATAAAGCTGCCAGCGAAATCGTCCCTTTGATAGAACTGAATCATGATAAAAAGTTAAGAAAATGTGCTGTTGAACTAACAGTTGCGAATTTCAAAGTATTAGGACATGTAGACATAGATCGTCAACAATCACTGGTTTCAATTTATCCAGGGAAAGCATCTACCAAAAGCCTTTGTAAACACTGGATTAAACATTTATGTTATCAATCACAGAATGCAAGTTTCGCCTATTTTGAAAATATGAGCTTTAAAATTGAACCATTGAAAAACAATCAAGAATTAATCTATAACATATTAATGAAATGGCAACAATCCTTTAACAAACCTTGGTTATTCTACCCACCTGCTTACTTGAAAATCCTCGCCAAAGAGGTAAAGCTTAAAACCAAAGAGAAGTACTTGAAACAATTTATTGTCGATGATTATAATTTCATGAGTGAAGGGCAAAAATACTTTTCTGACTCATTAGAAATCACAAATGATGAGAAAGACACCACCCAGTTTCTTCAAACTTTGATAGATGTTACTGAAGTTATATAGTAGCAAAAACAATTAATGTCTTATTAAATATGCTCTCTTTTATGAGATTATCGATTTGTTCCATTTTAGTATTTATTTAGTATTTCACTAATAATTATTGTATATTGTTCAAATGGAAAAAATCTTAATACTGTTGTTGGTTTGTATCATTCTTGATGTTAATGCAGCAATAGATTGGAAATTAGTTAAAGATAAAAATGAAATTCAGATATATACAACACAAAAACTAAACCATAAGTTAAAGCATTTTAAGGCCCAATATCACATCAAAAAAAATGCAAAAACCATACTGGCAGCACTTCAAGATACGTCTGCTTGTTCACAGTGGGTACATAATTGCATATCAAATGAATTGGTTAGTGTTACAAATGTTCGAATACGAACTTATCACACCATTATTAAATCATCATTGTGGTTAAAAGATCGAGATTTTTACCTACAGTCTAATGTGTCTTATGACCCACAGGAAAAGTTATTTGTGATTACTTTGTTATCAAAACCAGAGTACGGCAAAGAAACAAAAGATAATGTTCGAATTCAACAAGTAGAAATGACTTGGAGTTTGAAGTATTTAACAGAAGAAAAGACATTAGTGACTTACCAAATCTATATTGATCCCAAATTACCCATAAAGGCCATCAACCATAAGATGATTCAAGATTCGATCTTTGAAACCCTTGTAGGGTTGAGAAATATTGTAAAAAAACCAATTTATACCAATAAAAAACACACAAAAGCAGAACTTAAATTGTTAGTTGAAGATTAAGAATCAAGCTAACAATGTGAGATTAGAATTTTCTTCTGTAATCAAATGTCATGAATTTTTCAGTAAAAACGTAATTTAAGTAATCAATAACAAAAGAGTAGTGATGAAAAAATTATATTTAGTCTTATTTTTTACAGGGCTTCTAGTGATGCCTCAAATGTTGAATGCACAAAATTTATTAGTCAATGGCATCTTCGATTCTGACATCAGTGGCTGGACAAATCCCTTCGTTACCTCAGAATGGGTCAGTGATGATGGTGCACCGATTTCTGGTAATGGCAGCATGAAGGTGACGGGTAGCCTTAATAATAATGGTACGTTTGGCATGAATTCAGATGCGTTTTCGGTGCAAGGTGGTTATTGGTACTTAACAGCTGCCTCATTCAAAACACCAGCCATCAGTGTCAGTGAACGGGGTTTGTTTTTCGTAGAATGGTTTGATAGCAGTGATCAATTGATTTTGCGTGACGAGATCAGTTCCGACTATGGTGTGGATGATGATATTTGGCATGATTTAGATGGCTATTTACAAGCACCTGACAATGCGAACAGCGCAGTGATGCGATTGTTTTTACAAACTGGAAAACCTGGGCAACTGACTGATCCTTTTGGGCTTTGGGATGATGCTGTGGTTATGCAGGAAACAATATTTGTTAGTAGTTTTGATTGAAATGAAATCATTTATCAGTTGTTTTTATTGTATTTTATAACTATAAATAGTTTTTATTTTAATGGTTTATCTAATTAATAACTGATACTCCGTTAAAATTTTCACCGTAACTCTTTTCTATATTTTGAAGAAGATGGGATGCTTCTTACATAGAGCCTTTTCTTTTCATGTTGTTGTGCAAAATGATTTTTTTGTTCAAGTTGCTATATTTTTGAAATATTTTAAGTTTAATCTCGAAATATAATATATAGACTTAAAAAGAGAGCAATGTGCATTGCTCCTAACTTATACATTATGTGGAGCAATAACACATATAAAAAGGTTTTATTATGAATACAAAATTTAAAATATCGATAAGTTTAACTTATTGGTTCTTGGGTGTTTTTTTAGTTAGTGATGGATTTACAGAAAATTTACAAAATAATAAGCAAACTGGAACCAATAGCTGTGATTCGATGCAGTCATCTGGAGGTAGTGTAAATGCCTCATTAGAAATCTTGTCAAGATCTGCAGGAATTTCTCCTGAAACTGTTTATTTTAGCGCCCAACATTCATCTGATCCGAATTGTTTAGATTTTTCAGGTGGTAGCGATATGGAGGCTTGTCGCACGGGCCAGTATTTTGGCTACTATTTTGATTTCGATGATCCGGATTCAGGTGTGTTTGCAGTTACAGGTAACAGTAAAAATAATCAGGTCAGTGGCTCACCCCGTGCAGTACATACTTTTATTTGCGAAGGTGCTGATAACAGCCAGTGGAATGATTTGAATCAACAATGTGAGTTTTATGTTAAAGTACGTGTACAAAATCCAACAGGAGATTGGGATGATGCTTGTGTGAATGTGGCGACCAAGCCTCAAGCTATTGAGTATTCAGCAGCTGAAACATATTGTATATCGAGTGATTCAGATTACTCGGATTGTCCAATTGGAGTGCCATTAGCCAATCGACTTACAGATTCCCCAGCACAAAACTTACAAACCAACCTCAGTCACTCTAGGATTCTATATCAACGTGGATCAACTGGAATGTATTCACGCATGTGTATTGGTTATGATGAAAGAGATATTAGGGTTGATACCTATGGAGTGGGTGATGACCCCTTAATTGAAGAAGTAGTGATAGGCACAGCACAGGGGTGTAATGATAGAATACCGAGCAACGCTCAAGTCAGTGGTTATGACACTCTTAGCAAAAATGTAGATGGTCATGTCATCAGTGGATGGGCATTTGGAAATGGGATAGCTAATTTGAGGCTACGTGATTTGACAGTGGGTATGAGCGCTACTTTATTGACTTTGCATAATTTGGATTTAGATTGGTCTGAAGCAGGTCCTTTCAGTGCACAATCTAATGGTTATGTACTAATGGCAACAGCTGGTATGAATTGTTATAACAATGTGGATCTTGATTGTGACTTGGTGCCGTACCCTTATGGTATTTTTGTCTCAGAGGTGCGCAGTGTGGGTGATGTTGATAACAATGGAGTTATTGGCCATATCCCAGATTTGAACATAGCCTGCTTCAACGATTGTGGATTGGTTAATTCAGCGATAATAGGATCTTATGCAAAGGGTTCTTTTGAACACAATTTACGCATAATGGGTGCTTGGGGCTTGGTAATCAATAATTCACATTTTGCTGGCGATCATGCAGGTACTAATGGTCCAAAAAGTAAAATTACCTTAAGACAGGTACGCACTGATGCAGCTGCCAGTGAGGCAGTCAATCCAGAAAATTTTATTTCGGGTAATCATGTTGGTAATGGTCCCGGATGGCAAAGAAACAGCGATACGTCACATCATTTTTATCCTCATTATAACTTCATTATCGATAATGTAATAGGTGATACCATCAATATGGAAACAGTGGATGCAGGGTGGCTAGAATTTCGTGCTGGGCACCAATATAGCAGTGCATTTGGCACAAGGTTTTTGCTTTGGCCAGAAGCAGATTTTAACGCTACCCAACTGGCATTGGGCGGACGAAATATCACATCTCATGATACAACTTTCAATGGGCAAAATACAACTTGTCGTTTTAATACCCGAAACTGGCCACAACCCAGTTATCAGTTTAATGAAAGTCTCATATTTTCAGATGCTCCCAATGGTTTATGTAACGGATCAGTTCGAAGTTTACCTGTCCCGTTACAACCAGGCAATTATGGAAGTGACTTTATATTCCTTGATGGTTTTGAATTATAAAATATTTAATTGGGAGTTTATTAACCCTTTTTATCAAGACCTAAATGTTAAGGATAAACGATTAAGAATTGGTTATTGTACCCAGTAGATTTTGGTTGTTTCTTAATGATGAATTAGTATTTGTCTGTTAAAAAATGCCAAACTTGGACGTCTCTACTTATGTTGTTTCCTTCAAATTCTTCATGTGCCAGATGTACTTAATGTTAAATAGATCTTGATCTTGATCTTGGTCTTTAATTGTTAATTACTAATTGCTCTTTGAACATTGTAATACGCTTTATGTTAAAATAATAATTAACATTCACACGCTATTGCATTATCCTAAATTGCAAATGCCAATAATGATCTGGGAATCTGATGTTAACAAATTTTGCTAAGACACACATAGGACAGAGAACAACCAATGAAGATTGTATCTTGGTTGATGAAGAGCTTGGTTTGTATATTGTTGCAGATGGTGTTGGTGGGCTTGAAAAGGGCGAAGTGGCATCCAAAATGGCCTGTGAAAAGGTTTTAGAGTGTACCAAAGAAGGCAGAAAACTTGACTATTCAGTTTATGAAGCACACGGTGCTTTAGTTGATCAAATTGAGGGAAACCACAGCAAAAAAGGCATGGCAACAACCATGGCTGCTGTTTTATTCAAAGACAATAAATATCAAGTTTCTTGGGTTGGTGACACCCGAGTATATCTTTGGGATGGGAAACTAAAACTTCTGACCAAAGACGACTCCTATGTGGAAAAGTTATTTGAACATGGTCTGATTGGAGTTGAGGATATGGATACTCATCCCGACAGAAATGTTATCTCTCAAGCACTGGGAATGACAAGAAAGGAGGTGACGATTAACAATAACTCCGGTACATTAGAGAGAAATCAAGTTTTACTCATTTGCTCAGATGGATTATATAGCATAGCCAATGAAGCCTATATTATTAGTGAATTAAGTCTACAAGAAGGGATGACGCATTTGACTGAGAAATTGGTCAATATTGCGGTCGGAAATGATGGTAAGGATAACATATCCTTAATCTCTATAAAGTGTGATAAGAACACAGAGCAGGAAGATGAAATTATTAAGCCTCATGTAGTCAGAGAGTTTGAAGCTAAGACCGGCAAAGTTAAAAAGCATGTTCTCGATTCGGATAGTGAGGAAATTGATCCAAATCTAGTGGATTTAACCGATTTAAGAGATTTAACTGTTCAAGAAAAAAACTTAATCGAATCCGCAGCTCTAAAAGTGCCAGTAGATAAAGAAAAAACCACCAATAATATGGTACCGCTAGCGCTATTTGCAATTATAGTGCTGGTCGCTATACTTCTATATTTCTTGCGTTAAATAATTAGATGCCTAGATTGGGCGTCTCTACGTATGGTTATTACTTTCATGGAAAATGTCACTTGATTTTTAATTGTCATTGTAAATTGCACATCACTTATTGTTTTAGCTCTTGATCTTTAATTATTAATTGAATAATGTAGGGAGCTCTTCAAATCCTTGTTTATAAATCAAATCATCACCAACCTCACAGTTAATCTCGATATCAACAATATCTGATCCATTTAAATCACCAGAACTATTTAAAGATGTGCAAGGTTGTATTGGGCTTTCAGGCTGTAACAAGATTTGCACGTCATAGTTTCCTTCATCAAGTATTGGCGTTAAGAATAAGAAGGCGCCTTCATTCGATATTATCAACTCTTCAGAATTATTCATAACAACTAAAGTGACATCATCGGCTAAGCCTGACACATCGACTCCTACATTGTATTGTAGTGTCGTGCATTGGATATCAACGACCACACCCATGCCATCTAAGTTTCCAGTAGCATTGTTTGAAGTTATTAAACATGACTGATTTGGACTACTTGGATGAGTGAAAACTGAAGTTGTCAAATTCAGCAAATAATTTGATTAAGCCGTTTGAATCTTCAGTATCATTAATCATCCGGTTAATGTCTTTCTGCAATTGATCAGCAGTAATTTCAAAACTAAACTGATTGTACAATGCAGTTTGTTTTTTTAAGTCATACAAAACTTTCTCTTTGACTTGATCAGTTTCTACTATTTGAGAAAAAAGGGGTTTGGAAGATTTATTTTTATCAGGCCATTTGTATTTTGACCATTTGTGCTTTTGTCTGATGTATTCACAAGCATACATGTTATTAATGTATGCATTTTTAGTTAATTCAGACCAGTTAGAGTCGAGTATAATGTCATCCGTTTGATTCTGGCTTAAGACGCTAGCTTGGATATGAACCCCAAAGAAAAGCAAAGCCATCAAACTTATAATATAAATATATGACTTCAAATCAACCCCCAATAAATTAAATCTCAAATTATTATATAACTATATACTAATTAATCAAGTTGAGCATATTTACTCTGTTTGGTCTGGTGAAAAATTTAATTCAAGGGTTTATTTAAAGGTTTATATATTTTTGAATTCCACATTAACAATTTTAAAAAATATAAAACTAACTTTGATAGTATTTATTTTATGAACAAAGGTTTGATTAATCTGTCATAATAAACCTCTTATAAATAAATATGTGATATCTTGAAAATAGACATTCCCAAGCACACAGTGCTAATACTATTGGCATTTATTACCACAAGCAATGCTCAAAGTATCATTGAACATTTAAACAGTACTAAAACCCAAGTAACAAATGAAATATTTAATACAAACAATGTAATTGACGAAGTAAATACTATTTCGGCCCCTAATGCACCGTCAAAAATGACGCGAAAGATTAGAAATGATAGTGATGGCAACCTACTATTTTCCTCATATGTTGATGTTATACGATATGATGGGACTTCGTTTACAAAATTTAAAAAACAAGATGGGCTAGATTCATTTGATGCATTCGATGTATTGCAAGATAGAAATGGTGGCACTTGGGTTGCAAGTACTCATTATGGCCTGTTTTACTATCCAGCACCTGAAAAAATTAAAAATGGTGATAATGCCTTTTATCATTTCACAACCAAAAACGGACTGGTACATGATAGGACCATGAGTTTATATGAGGACAGATCTGGTGGGATTTGGATTGGTGCTGGTGGAGGGTTAAGTTATTATGATGGAAAAACAAAACTTAACAGACAGATTAGTTTTCGTAACTTCACTGAAAAAGATGGACTAACAAATAGCAGTGTCAATACCATTATGGAGGATAAATCAGGAAATATCTGGGTAGGTACCAGAGGAACTGTATCCATGTATAATCCATTAGCTAAGTTTAAAAAAGGTGAGTTGCCATTTAAAGAAGTTAAAAATGATGCAGGCAGACCATTTGAGAATGTTTGGTCAATAATTGAAGATATAAACGGCAATATTTGGTTAGGAGGTCAGTATGGATTATGGCGCTATGATGGGCATTCATATTCTCACTTAACATCTTTAAGTACTCAATATGTCTATGAAGACATGAAAGGAATCATTTGGTTTACTCATGGTGCTGATGCTACACACTCAATAGGGTTATCATACTATGATCAAAGTTCTTTGCTGGGCAGTATTCCAAAAGCAACTCAGGTTTTTAGTGGTGGCGGCATGTTGTGGGGTATTGCTGAAGACATGGACGGTGCCATTTGGGTGGGCAAATTAGATGGTGTATTTCGATATGATGGAAAGTCTGTCAACTATTTTATAGATGAATAGTTAAAGAAATACTAAATCAGTAAATCCTTTATCTATGTAATATTTGTATTAATGTATTTTTTTTTTAAACCCCTATCGAATTGATGTGTATTCTTTCGACCTTAATCTTTAACTTTAATTGCTAATAGGTTTTTACTTGTGATCTTTATGGCTATTCGTGTTATTATTTAGGCAAATAATTCAATAGTTGGAAACTAATCCAAAAGAGAGTTTTGTATTGTATTTCAAAACTCTCTAAGAGTATTTTTGTGATAAGGCAGGAAAAAACGAACAGTGCCAAGTCGAAATTATATTGACAAAGGTTTTATGAACCAATATCGTTGATATATGCATTCACTTGTTGCTCAAGCATATTCAATGGAATGGCGCCATTTCTTAAAACGACATCATGGAAGGTACGAATATTAAATTTATCACCTAATTCAGTTTTGGCTTTTTCGCGTAACTCTAAAATTTTAATCATTCCTACTTTATAGGCCAAAGCTTGGCCAGGCCAAACAATATAGCGTTCTATTTCAGATTCTACATCTGACATCGCTAGTCCAGTGGTTTCGAACATATATTTTATGGCTTGTTCACGGGTCCATTTTTTGTGATGAATACCTGTGTCAACAACTAAACGAACCCCTCGCAGTAGTTCGGCTTGTAATCTTCCTATATCTGAAAATGGGTCATTTTGAAATCCTAATTCATAAGCCAGCCTCTCAGCATACAAAGCCCAACCTTCTGTAAAACCCGTGGTACTCATAAATCCTCTAAACATGGGTAGACCTTGTAACTCGTTTTGAATGGCTAATTGAAAATGGTGTCCTGGAACAGCTTCATGGAAAGCAAGAGTACGCATACCAAATTTAGGCGTGGCGGTTATATCATATAAATTAGCATAAAAAATACCTGGTTTTTTACCATCTTTAGATGGTCTAGAATAAGATCCACCAGCCGCTGTTTTTTCTCGGTATTCAGGGGTTCTTTTGACCACCACCTTGCCTTTTGGGAGGATTCCAAAAGTGTTATCCATTTCTTTATCGATTTCATCAATTATAACTTGATAGTCTTTCAGGATTTGTTCTCTGCCTTCATCATCATCTGAGTAAAGGAATTGTGGGTTCTTACTCATTTCGTTGAGTAATTCACCTACGGTTTTATTGGTATCATATCCTTGTTCATCTAGGATGTTCTTAATTTGTAATTCAATTCTATCGACTTCTTGCAAACCCAAAGTGTGCAGATATTCTGCTGTGTAATCAGTTGTGGTGACGGATTTAATCCTGTACTGATAATACTCCTTACCTTTAGCAAACTTCCATACTCCCGCTTTAGAATCGGCCTGGGTTAATAACTCTTCATAATAAGTAATCATCCGGTCATAAGCCGGTTGAACATGTTTCTCCATAGTCACATTCATAAACGATTTTAGTGAATTCTTTTTATTTTCATCTAACTCAGTTAACTTACTTAATTTTTCATTAAAATCTTTTACCAATTCATTGTCTTTTAATTCTGGATCTCGAATATTATGTAGATTTTCTAATATTTTTATAATGATAAAGTCAGGAGGAATGGCACCATTGTCTCTTTGTTTAGAGACTTTGATTAATGTATTGTCAAAAACACGCCCAATATGTGTCAATCTGGTAACATAGTCTAATGCATCATCTTCATCATCTATTCTATGTAAGTCAGACATAAAGCTGATAATGCCTTGGTACATACCACCGCGTTGTGTTTGACTGTATCCGTAGTCATCATATTTATTGCCTTCAATAGTATCCTGTAAAAATTGATCTAAAATATCATAGGATATTAACTTTTGACCAGATAATGATTGGCGGTCATACTTTTTTAATAAATCATAAGTCCCTAATAATAATTTATTATTTATATCTTCAGCTTCAGGAGAATTGTCATCTAATTCATCATAATAAAATTTTTGTCCCATTTGAGTGAATAATTGCGGGTTTTGGAAAGCAAATTCTACAAAAATACGATCATAAAAATGATTAATAAAAAATGGTTTAAACCAAATTAAGTTAACGACAAAAATAGTAACTAGTACTAGTGCTAACAATAAAGTTCTTTTGGAATATTTCCAAATCTTAGATTTCATATGGGCTCTCTTTTAATTATTTTCAAATGTTTTTATATAACGTTTATAGGTCTTGAAGGTTACTGGGCATTTTTCGAATATTAGATTATACATCAGACGTTTTGATTTTTGAAAAAAAAACGTTAGGTTCATAATCGTCAGAGTATTTGATAGCTGAAATATCGCATTCTCAGTAATGACAAGGGTTTTTGTAAATCTTAATCTTAAATTGTTACTTACTATTCGTAAATTTTTATCCATTTAATATATTTTTTAATGGCTTCAGGCAATTGTCAGGATTTCATCAGGGTTTAATCAGGGTGTTACAGTTTCTCACATGTCAGAATGATACTTTGAATTTATTCTCAAGGAGAGACCAATGATAAATCGTATTATTTTAATATCAATAATTTTAACATCTTCAATTTCGCAAGCAGCGACCATCAGTGTTGGTAACTGTCTCTTATACACATCTGACGCTGCCGACGATCTACTCTGTGTAGAT
>CAJXVJ010000093.1 GCA_913061105.1 uncultured Alcanivoracaceae bacterium
GATTTCTGCCTGTCTCGTGGGCTCGGAGATGTGTATAAGAGACAGATATATATGTATCAGGACAGCGCCTCAAATCGCTTGGTTGGTTCAATCAAATTAAGTAAGCACTTAAGTGAGGTTAACACTAACTTTAAAACCCAACAAGAAGTGGATGTTTTGATTTGTGGAAAGTCAAAACTGGGATTCAAAGCTGTGATTAACAAAACCCATTTGGGTTTAATCCACCATTCTGATGTTTTTAAATCCATACGATTAGGGCAAAAACTCAAAGCCTATATTAAAGAAATTAGACCTGATAAAAAGATCAACCTGTGCTTTACATTACCTGATGCACACCAAATGGGTGGTTTGGCTACCAATATTCTTGATGACCTAAAAAACAACAATGGACAATCAAACTTAACTGACAAAAGTCCACCTGCAGAAATTTACAACAAATGGAATGTCTCGAAAGGCAGTTACAAAAGAGCCTTGGGTTCATTGTACAAACAAAAATTGATCACAATTAGCAAAGAAAGCATAGATTTAGTCAAAAAATAAGGATTCAAGCCTAGCAAATCATGATTTAAGCCATTTTCATTTGTAGTTAGACCCAAAGCCTTTTATACTCTTGCGTTACTGCAAAAAGAGTGAGTACAAATGACACTAACTAAAAAAATCATTATCTATATGATTATTGGAGCTATTGTTGGCATTGGCATAAATTATTTTGGTTTCAATGAGAATGCTAATGTTGAAAAATACTTAACTGGAGGATTATTCAAAGTTGTTGGTGGACTCTTTTTAAATGCATTAAGAATGATGGTTGTCCCATTGGTTTTTGTTTCATTATTTTGTGGCGCAGCCGCTCTTAGAGACCCTTCTAATTTAGGAAAAATTGGAGGTAAAACCTTACTATTTTATTTATTTACAACGGCAATAGCGCTAACAATTGCAATTAGTATTTCATATTTAATTAACCCAGGATTGGGCTTCGATATCCCCAATGATTATCCTAAGTATGTTGCAAAAGAAGCCCCTTCATTTGTGAATGTCCTAATCAACATGATTCCAACTAATCCCATTAAAGCCTTTGCTGAAGGCAATATGCTTCAGATTATTGTATTTGCTATATTGTTTGGTTTAAGTGCAACAATGGCGGGTAAATCAGGCGAAAAACTCATTTCTTTTATGCAAAATGTAAATGAAGTCATCATGAAGTTAGTTCATATTATTATGGAATTTGCACCCTATGCAGTATTTGCCTTGATAGCCATTGTATTTGCTAACCTAGGAGCCAGTGCCATTTCAGACTTAGCTAAATACTTTTTTACTGTATTATTTGTTTTGTTTCTTCATGCTTTTATTGTTTATCCCAGTATTCTATTTATTTTTGGAAAGATCAATCCTTTGGTGTTTTTGAAGAAGATTCAAACTGCAGTGGTATTTGCTTTTGGTTCGGCCAGTTCAAATGCCACCATTCCTGTGACATTAAGAACTGTTACTCAACGTATGGGTGTTGATAAATCTGTGGCTTCATTCACCATACCTTTTGGTGCCACTATTAATATGGATGGCACTGCTATTATGCAAGGTGTTGCCACCGTATTTATTGCCCAAGCGTTTGGCTTTGATCTTACGATGGCACAATTGGGTACAGTAGTTATTATGGCAACATTGGCGTCTATTGGAACTGCTGGTGTACCTGGTGTTGGCTTATTAATGCTTGCTGGTGTATTAGCTCAAGTAGGTCTGCCCGTTGAAGCCATAGGGATCATTCTTGGTATTGATAGATTACTGGATATGACAAGAACAGCAGTTAATATCACTGGTGATTGCGCTGTGACGTGTATCGTAGCAAAATCCGAAGGCAAATTAAATGAAGATATATTTAACAACCCTGATGCTGGGGTAATAGAAGAAAAGCATACCTATTAATTTCAAATTATTTAAAACAAGAGAGGTTTTATTTCAATGTACAAAATATTATTATTATTAATCAGTTTTAATGCCATTGCATCACCATCGTATTGGCAATTAAATCAACAACGATCAAATGTATCATTATCAGAAATGAGTGATTTTGATATACAAGCTAAAAAATTTCAACTGGTTGAATTCGATGAAAACAGCCTATTGCAGGAATTCGCCAGGGATCAAAATTCTGAAAAAACAATTTCATTGCCTTTGCCTAATGGTGAATTTGAAGACTTCATCATATATAAAGTCAATATCATGTCAGAAAAATTGTCTATCAAATATCCTAACTTTCATACCTATCGTGGCCGCTCAGTGGAAACTAACAAATCCTTGGTTTTAGATATCACCCATATGGGGCTTCATGCAGTAATACAAACTGTAAAAGGACCGGTTTGGATTGATCCTATTAACAGAGAAACAAATAAAATGCATATGAGCTATTTTAAATCTGACCTATATCTATCTGAAAGAAGTTGGAAGTGTGATGTAGAAGAGCATAATCATGAATACAATTCAGATGATGAAAACAGAGGCGGCACAATTCCTACAAATGAATTGAGTTTAAAAACCTACCGATTAGCAGTGGCTGCCACGGCTGAATACACAGCGTTTCATTCTAACGGAGCTGCAAATGTACAAGACGGTATGGCGGCTATTGTTACAGCGATGAACAGAGTCAATGGAATCTATGAGATTGAAGTTGGTATTCGCATGACTTTAATTGATAATAATGACTTACTTGTTTTTACTGATTCGGCCACTGATGGCTACTCTAATAATAACGGTTTTGCTATGCTTAGCCAGAATAGAACCAAAATAAATTCTGTAATTGGATCTGCCAACTACGATATTGGTCATGTTTTTTCTACCGGCGGAGGGGGTATTGCAGGTTTGGGCGTACCTTGCGGAACCAGAAAAGCTGAAGGAGTAACAGGCTTACCCAGTCCTGTCAATGATGCTTTTTATGTTGATTATGTAGCACATGAGATGGGACATCAATGGGGTGCTAACCATATTTTCAATTCATCATCCGGTGGTTGTGGTGGTGGCAACCGTTCATCTACTGCAGCTTATGAACCAGGAAGTGGCAGTACAATAATGGGTTATGCCGCATTATGTGGTTCTCATAATTTGCAAAATTTTTCAGATGCATACTTTAACAACCATTCACTAAAGGAAATAATAAATTATAGTACCAATAGTACCGGTTCAAATTGTTCTGTTATTGTAGATACAATGAATGAAGCTCCTGTTGTTGATGCTGGAAGTAATTATACTATACCAAACTCAACTCCATTTAAGTTATGTGCTGAAGCTACTGATGATGATGAATCAAATATGACGTTTAATTGGGAGCAAAATGATTTAGGGCCAACAGGACACCCCAACACCCCAACAGGTAATGCTCCAGCCTTTCGTTCATTCGAAGCAGTTACTGACAACTGTAGAACTTTCCCTATGCTATCCAGTATTTTAAACAATTCTTTTACAAAAGGCGAAAGATTACCCACTTATGCCAGAAATATGAATTTCAGGGCCACAGTTCGTGATAATGAATTAAGTGGTGGTGCTATTGGCACAGGTTCCATGCGTATTACAGTCACAGCTGATGGTCCGTTTCAGTTAACTTCACATAATACTAGCGATACTATAGTAACAGGCGTAGAGAATTCATTTAGTTGGGATATTGCGAATACTGATCAGTCCCCTGTCAATTGTTCAACAGTCGATATAGATTTTTCTCAAGATGGCGGACTAACCTTTGCAGATGCCGTGACTGGTATACCGAATACTGGTACAGGTACAGCAATGGTTCCTTCATCAATGTCTAGCAATATTAGGGTTAGAATAAAATGTTCAGATAACATCTTTTTTGATATTAATGATACAGATTTAAGCCACATAGATGATTTAATATTCGATAATGGCTTTGAGTCATTATAGAAAATAGTTTATAATATCCATCCTTTCGAGACAGCTACAAATCACTTGTGATTTGTAGCTTTTTCAATCACAAACAATCGGTTTAATTTATGACCTCATATGTATTTGTTACAGGTGGTGTTGTTTCATCACTTGGGAAGGGAATTGCTGCTGCTAGTTTAGCTTCTTTGCTAGAATCACGCGGATTAAAAGTTACACTCATGAAGCTGGATCCCTATATTAATGTTGATCCAGGTACAATGAGCCCATTTCAGCATGGTGAAGTTTACGTCACTGAAGATGGAGCTGAAACAGACTTAGATTTAGGCCATTATGAGCGATATGTTCGTACCAAAATGGGCCGCAAAAACAATTTCACTACTGGTCAAATCTACGAAGCAGTTATTCGCAAGGAAAGACGCGGTGATTATCTTGGTGGCACCGTACAAGTCATCCCACACATAACAGATCACATAAAAGAAAAAATCATGATTGCCGGTAAAGGATACGATGTTATCATGGTAGAAATTGGTGGAACTGTTGGTGATATTGAATCTTTACCATTTCTTGAAGCCATTCGCCAATTGGGTGTGGAACAGGGCAAGAGAAATAGCATGTTTGTCCACCTAACTTTAGTACCCTACCTTCAAGCTGCTGGTGAATTAAAGACCAAACCCACTCAACATTCAGTTAAAGAATTACGCTCAATCGGTATACAACCCGATGTATTGTTGTGCCGTTCTGAACATGAAGTTCCAGAAAGCGAGCGTAAAAAAATTGCATTATTCACTAATGTCGCTGAAAAAGCAGTCATTAACATGGTGGATTTGGACAATATCTACAAAATCCCAGAAGTCCTCAGTCATGAAGGTTTTGATGATTTGGTCATTGAACAATTTGATTTGAATTGTGGCAAAGCCGATCTTGAAGAATGGCGCCGTGTTATCAATGCAGAAGAATCAGCCACTGAAATAATCACTGTTGGTATGGTTGGAAAATACCTAGATCACAGTGATGCCTATAAATCATTGAATGAAGCACTTAGGCATGCTGGTATTCCTAATGGTGTGAAAGTTAAGATTCAAAACATTGACTCTGAATCACTAGAAGATACCGATGATATATCACAACTGCATTCATTAGATGCGATTCTGGTACCAGGTGGATTTGGTGACCGTGGATTTGAAGGAAAAATTAATGCAGTTAAATATGCACGCGAGAATAAAGTACCTTATTTGGGAATTTGTTATGGTATGCACGCTGTTGTGATTGAATATGCACGCAATGTTTGTGGCTTAACTGGTGCCAATACAACAGAAAATAATCTGCAATCACCTCACCCCGTTATCGCATTGATCACACAATGGGAAGACCATTTGGGTCAAATTGAAACCAGAAACACGAATTCAGATTTGGGTGGAACCATGCGTTTGGGTGCACAAAAATCCATTTTATCTTCAGGCTCATTGGTTAATAAAGTTTATGGCGCCGATGTCATCACAGAAAGACACCGTCATCGCTATGAATTCAACAATGCTTATCGTGAATTACTTGAAACAAATGGACTTAAATTAACCGCCACATCAGAAGATGGTGAACTGATAGAGATGGTTGAACTTGCAAATGATGTACATCCTTGGTTTATAGCATGTCAATTTCATCCCGAATTCACCTCAACCCCACGTGATGGCCATCCATTATTCGCAGGTTTTATAGCCGCTGCAAAAGAGAACAAATAAAATGAAATTATGTAATTATGAAGTAGGATTAGATCAGCCATTTTTCTTATTGGCTGGACCTTGTGTCATAGAATCAGAACAACTGGCCATCGAAACGGCAGGTAAATTGAAAGAAATTTGCGATCGATTGTCGATTCCATTAATTTTCAAATCTTCTTATGATAAAGCCAATCGCACATCTTTAGACAGTTTTCGTGGATTGGGCATCGATAAAGGATTGGCCATTCTACAAGCTGTAAAAGATCAAATTGGCGTTCCGGTTATTACCGATGTGCATGAAGACACGCCCATGGACGAAGTTGCCAGTGTTGTTGATGTGATTCAAACACCCGCATTTTTAGCCAGACAAACAAACTTTATTGTCAAAGCCTGTAGCGCAGGAGTACCAGTTAATATTAAAAAAGGCCAATTCATGTCACCATGGGACATGAAAAACGTCATAGTAAAAGCCAAGTCAACAGGCAATGAAAACATTATGGTTTGTGAACGTGGTGCCAGTTTTGGCTATAACAACTTGGTATCAGATATGCGGTCTTTATCAGTAATGCGTGACACCGGTTGTCCTGTTGTTTTTGATGCGACCCATTCGGTGCAATTACCTGGTGGACAAGGTGGAACATCAGGTGGTCAACGTGAATTTATACCTGTTTTAGCACGTGCAGCAGTAGCCGCTGGCGTTTCAGGATTGTTTATGGAAACACATCCAAACCCAGCTGAAGCAAAAAGTGATGGACCCAATGCCATAAAACTACACATGATTGAACAATTACTTAGCACCCTTAAACACATCGATAAAGCCGTTAAATCTCAAAACTTTTTAGAACAAAACAACGACTGGAATTAATTTAGGAAACCCAATATGACAGCCATAAAGAATATACACGCAAGAGAAGTTTTAGATTCACGTGGTAACCCCACATTAGAGGCAGAAGTTACTTTAGAATCTGGAGCGTTTGGACACGCCATTGTCCCATCAGGGGCCTCAACTGGGGCGCGTGAAGCCATAGAGTTGCGTGATGGCAATAAGTCACGTTACTTAGGCAAAGGTGTTACAAAAGCCGTTAATAATGTGAATGCTATTATTGCTAAAAAACTAAAAGGTCAGGATGCCTGCAATCAATCACAGATTGATCAATGTATGATTGATTTAGATGGCACCCACAACAAAGCCAACTTAGGTGCCAATGCATTATTGGGTGTATCATTGGCAACTGCAAAAGCTGTCGCAACTGAAACGCATACACCGCTATTTAAAAGTATATCCACTGTTGATGATTACGTTTTGCCCTTACCCATGATGAACATCATCAATGGTGGTGAACACGCTGATAACAATGTAGATATTCAAGAATTTATGATCTTACCAACTGGTTTTGACAGTTTCTCAGAAGCCTTGCGTTGTGGCACAGAAATTTTTCACAGTTTAAAATCGGTATTGAATAAAAAGGGTTTAAGTACTGCTGTTGGCGATGAAGGTGGTTTTGCACCTGACCTACGCTCAAATGTTGAAGCAGTTGAAACAATTATGAATGCCATTGAAATTGCTGGATACGGTGCAGGAAAGGATGTTTATCTTGGATTGGATTGCGCAGCTTCAGAATTTCATGAAAACGGTGTTTACAACTTGGCCGGTGAAGGCAAAAAATATGACTCTCAAGGGTTTACCGATTTTCTTTGCCACTGGGTCGAACAATACCCAATCATTTCAATAGAAGATGGTTTGGATGAAGCAGATTGGACGGGGTGGAAATACCAAACCGAAAAATTGGGTAAAAAGATACAAATAGTCGGTGATGATTTATTTGTAACCAACCCTGAAATTTTCAAACAAGGCATAAACAAAAATATTGCCAACTCTATTTTAATAAAATTAAATCAAATTGGCACCCTAACTGAAACATTAAAAGCCATAGACATGGCTGATAAAGCCGATTATACCGCTGTTATTTCTCACCGATCGGGTGAAACTGAAGATACTTTTATTGCTGATTTAAGCGTTGCTACCAGTGCCACACAGATTAAGACAGGTTCATTGTGCCGTTCTGATCGCATAGCCAAATACAATCAACTCTTACGCATTGAAGATCAATTAGGCAAACAAGCTAAATTTGCAGGTGCTTCAGCTTTTGCAAAGTTAGGAATTTTGTAAATAATATTAGGAGCAGAATAATTTCTGCTCCTGCAATTTATTAATTACACATTATCCATTCACTGGTGTTGGGTCTTCATGAATAATAACCTCAGCATCAGGAATTAGAGCCATTAGTTGTTTCTCAAGACCATCTGCAATGGTATGTGCATCCAACAAACTCATTCTGTCGTCCAGTTCTAAATGAAATTGAATGAACTTGTCCTTACCAGATTGACGGGTTCTAAAATCATGATAACCTATCGCGCCTTTGGTCTCTGTTATGGTTTTTATTATCAATTGTTCTGTGGCATCGTCTAATTTTTTATCCATTAACTGTTGAAACGAATCATTGCCAATTTCGAAAGCACTTTTGAAAATATACAAAGCAATTAATATGGCGAAAGTCGCATCTGCCCACAAGTAACCTTTGATGGTTAAATACAACGCCAATAAAATACTAAAGTTGGTTAATATGTCTGTTACATAATGCAGTGAATCGGCCTTAATCGCTAAATTATTAGTGATTTTAATCACGTGGCGTTGATAGAGAATTAAAAAGGCGGTGATGACTATTGAGAAAACCATCACTGCGATACCTATATTTCCATGGTTTAGAGGTTGTGGATTTTGCAGTCTTTCAATGGCATTAAAAATCAAGAACATAGCAGAACCAGCAATAAAACTGGCTTGCGCCAATCCTGCCAATGGTTCGGCTTTTCCATGGCCATATTGGTGATCATCATCAGCAGGTTGTAAGGCATAGCGGACAGCAAATAAATTAATGATTGATGCAAATGAATCCATTAATGAATCGATCAATGAGGCCAAGATCCCAATCGATCCTGACATATACCACGCAATGGCTTTAACAACTATTAATATAACAGCTGTTGCTACCGATGCATAAGTGACTCTTTTTAAGAGTAATGCGTGATTGCTCATATTATAGCCACTCTCTGGGTTTTAGATAATTGGCCAAATTGGCTTCTTGGCTACCAACTTCTGGTTGATAATTGTACCGATATGAAACCTCTGGGGGCAATGACATAAGAATAGATTCTGTCCGCCCTCCAGATTGTAATCCAAATAATGTGCCTCTGTCATAAACCAAATTAAATTCAACATAACGGCCACGTCGGTATTTTTGAAACGCTTTGTTTTTTTCTAAAAATGGCATATCCATGCGCTTTTTTACAATTGGAATATAGGCTTCAACATACGCATTACCTATGGATTGAATGAATTCGAAGCTTTTATCAAAACCCCATTGGTTTAAGTCATCAAAAAACAAACCTCCCACACCTCGAGTTTCTTTGCGGTGTTTAAGATAAAAATATTCATCACACCATTTTTTAAATTTTGTATAAACATCTTGACCAAATGGCTGGCAAGCGTTGCGTGCAGTTGTGTGCCAATGAATAATGTCTTCATCAAAAGGATAATAAGGAGTAAGGTCAAAACCACCTCCGAACCACCATGTATTTTGTTTTTTTCCTGTGGTTCTAAAAACCCTAACATTGGCATGCGATGTAGGAATGAAAGGGTTATCTGGATGGATAACCAGTGAAACACCAGATGCCTCAAAACCACATCCCGCTATTTCTGGGCGTTTTGCTGTTGCTGAAGCTGGTAGTTTTTCTCCTAACACATGTGAAAAATTGACTCCAGCTGATTCAAATATTTCACCACGCATAAAACGGGTTCGTCCACCACCACCGTTATCATGTTGCCAAGCGTCTTGTTCAAATACATTATTTAGCTCAATTTTTTCGAGATTTTGACAAATAGAGTCTTGTAAGCCTTTTAAATAGGACACCACTTGTTGAAATTGTGCGTTGTTCATTTAGTTGTATTAATTGATAAATGCGTATCATATCACCATCATTGAAAATATTAGAGAGTTGTGCAAAACTCTCTTTAAAATAGATATTTTAATATCACTCAAAAAAACTCAATTAGTGATACAATATTAGCCTTTAATTCAACCCTTCAAATTTATGTACAAACTTCAATCATTTGCCAAAGGCCAATGGCACAAAGCCACTGATGGTTTTCGTCCATGCTTTAATGCCATCACCGGTGAAAAAATATCTGAAATATCTTCTGCTGGACTCGATTTCTCAGGCATGTTAGATTATGCCAAAGACAAAGGTGGAAAATCTTTACGCGAGATGACTTTTCATGAGCGCGCTTTAATGCTAAAAGAGTTGGCTTTGTATTTATTAGAACGCAAAGCAGAGTTTTATAAATTATCTTATTTAACAGGTGCAACTAAATTAGATTCATGGATTGATATTGAAGGCGGTATTGGGACATTATTCGTTTACTCAGGAAAAGGCCGCCGTGAATTACCTGATCATACTGTTTACGTTGATGGCAACCTGGAAATGTTATCTGCAAGTGATCAATTTATTGGCCAACACATTTGTACTTCACTTCAAGGGGCTGCCCTACATATTAATGCTTTTAACTTTCCCTGTTGGGGCATGTTGGAAAAATTAGCACCAACCCTATTGGCTGGAGTACCAGCCATTGTAAAGCCTGCATCAAATACTGCTTTTCTTACAGAAAAAATGTTTCATGCAATGGTTGAATCGAATATTTTACCTGAAGGAGCCATCCAATTGGTCTGTGGTTCAACTGGTGACTTACTTTCACAACTCGATTGTCAGGATGCTGTAGCATTTACAGGATCTGCTACGACAGGACAATACCTCAAATCTTTTAAAAATATTACAGAAAATTCTGTGCGATTCACCATGGAGGCCGATTCTCTGAACTGTTCAATTTTAACCCCAGATACAACCGTTGATTCTCCTGAGTTTGATTTCTATGTCAAAGAGGTTGTTCGCGAAATGACAGTAAAATGCGGGCAAAAATGTACAGCCATCAGGCGTGCCATTGTGCCAAGGGAACTAATCACACCGGTTGCAGATGCCATTAGTCAAAGGTTAGCAAGAATTACCATTGGAGACCCACAGGCCGAAGGCGTTAAAATGGGATCTTTGGCAAGCGAGGATCAGAGAACAGAAGTGCGAGAGCGCGTTCAAGAGTTATCTAAATATGCTCAATTGGTCTATGGAGATCCCAACAATGTTGAAACCATCGAATCCGATGCCATAGCTGGTGCATTTATTAACCCCATTCTTTTGGCCTGTGAAAACCCATTACAATCCCCTGAAGTTCATGACATCGAAGCTTTCGGTCCTGTGAGTACTTTGATGCCATATGACACACTTGAAGAAGCAGCACAATTAGCCAACATGGGTCAAGGTTCATTGGTAGGATCTGTTTTTGGTTATGACGATGATTGTGTCTCTGAATTGGTGATGAAAACAGCCAGTTATCATGGACGCATGGTGTTAATCAACAGAGACAGTGCCAAATATTCAACCGGTCATGGTTCCCCATTGCCACACATGACCCATGGTGGCCCTGGTCGCGCTGGAGGCGGTGAAGAGATGGGTGGCATACGTGGAGTAATGCATTATATGCAAAGAACTGCTTTACAGGGATCACCCACAACCATTAGTAAAATTTGTCAAAAATACATTGGCAATGCCAAACAAACTAGTGCACCTCAACACCCTTTTAGATTACATTTTGAAGAACTTGAAATAGGACAAACATTAATCACTCAACCCCGAACGATTACACTCGATGACATAGAGGAATTTTCTGATTTAAGCGGTGATAAATTTTATGCCCATATGGATGAAAAATCAGCATCAGAGAATCCATTCTTTGATGGCCGAGTTGCACATGGTTATTTCATCGTATCTATGGCTGCCGGACTATTTGTAGAACCAAATCCCGGTCCGGTTCTTGCCAATTATGGGGTGGATGACTTGCGTTTTACTGAACCCGTTTATCCGGGTGACGATCTAACTGTACGCCTGACATGTAAACAAAAATCTTATCGCAGAGGCAAAGGTTATGGAGAAGTGCGTTGGGACATTGCCATTAGTAATCAAGATGATGAAGTGGTAGCCCAATATGATATCCTTACTATGGTCGCATCCAATATAGAGGACTTTTGTGATGATTAAAGGGTTTTTTAGATGGTGTTTAAATATTTTTGGTTGGAAAACAATCTACAATTTACCAACTGAAAAGAGGTATGTTGTGATTGCCGCTCCACATACCAGTAATTGGGATTTTCCATTGGGAATTTTTTATATTTTTTCTGCAGGGGTTCCTTTTCGGTATATGGGAAAAGATGCCCTATTTAAATGGCCTCAAAAATATTTGTTTAAAGCCTTGGGTGGTATAGGTGTTGACCGTAACAATAAAAACAAACTCACCACCCGTATGGCAGAATTTATTAACTCCCAAGATAAAATAGCATTGGCCTTATCCCCTGAAGGCACGCGTTCTAAACTTAGTTATTGGCGTACAGGGTTTTATTATATTGCCTTAGAAGCAAAGGTTCCTATAGCCATGGCAGTTATGGATTATGGTAAAAGAGAGATTGGTGTGAAAACATCTTTTATGCCATCAGGTGACCTTGAAGCCGATTTAGATATTATTCGGGACTTCTATAAAGATGTCAAAGGCAAACACCCAGAAAAACAAGGACCCATTGAAATCAAACCAAAATGATACACCTACATCAATATGAGTTTGGAAATGATACAAAAGCCCATTCTAAAAAAAAACTAATAGAAAACCTGAGTCATTATTTGGGCAAAAACCAAAACGAAATTAATATTCAATACAATAAAAATGGTAAACCACTTGTCAGCGGCATATTCTTTTCTGTTAGTCATTGCAAGGACAAAGTAGTACAGATATTTTCATTTTCAGATGAGGTTGGTGTTGATATCGAATTTAGAAATTCCAATAGACGATATCTGTCTCTTATACACATCTCCGAGCC
>CAJXVJ010000094.1 GCA_913061105.1 uncultured Alcanivoracaceae bacterium
TGTCTCGTGGGCTCGGAGATGTGTATAAGAGACAGATTTATCATGTTTGATGACTAAAGCGTGTTCTAAACTTTGTTCTAAAAAAGCTTTGGCTTTGGGTTTGTCATCCATTTTTGAATGCAATGAGGCCAAATACAATTGCGATACCGCTTTGAACAACAGGTAGTCATGTTCAATTGATAACTTCAGGCATTCATCTAGGTATTGATCAGCTTGACTATAAAGCTTGTTGTTTGTTGCAATATCACCCATAAAACATAAAGTTTCGATCTGTTTTTTTACTTGTTTTATGTCTTTGGCGATGGTGAGTGCCTGTTTGTTTTTATCCATGGCTAATGAAAAATTATTCATTGAGTTGGCGATTTCTGCCTCTAATGCATAAGCAAAATATAAGGTGTTAATTTCGTTTTCTTGCAGTGCTAATTGTGTCATTTTGTTGGCATGATCCATGGCTTTTTCAAGTTTGCCTAGTTCTATGAGGCTATAGGCCATTTGCGAATGGGCCCCAATAATACTAATTGGGTCATTAATAATATGGGCCATGTCTAGTCTTTGTTTTGCAAATTCATATGCCGCAGTATAATTACCTAGTCTTCTGTTAACGGTTCCAAGAGATGCACTGGCATTATGCACACCAAGTTTATTATTGACTTGTTCATAAATCTGTAATGATTGGGTTAGATATTCTTGGGCTTTGAGTATTTCTCCTTCGGTCAAATTGATGTCTCCAATCATTTCAAGACTTTGTGCAATTTTATCAGGTAAGTTTAAATCTTGAAAAATCCTTTGAGCACGCTTGGCATTTTCAAGCGCTAAATCAAGTTCAAGATTGTCCTTATCTATTTTGGTCAATTCCAATAATGCCAGTCCTTTTGGAACCAAGCTTTGATTGCTGTTGGAAATGATTTGGTTAAATATTTTTTTGGCTTTATCTGGTTCTGATAACCGATAGTAGGTTTTGCCTAAAATCAATTGAGATTTTGATTTTAATAAGGGATTTGTGGTTGTTTGTATTATTGACATAGATTGAGCAATGGCTTCATTGTAGTTTGATAAACGGTAATGTGCTTGTGCCAGTGCTACCCGAGACAGGATAAAATCTGCATCTTGTTGCAGGCATATTTCAAAAAAGTTAATGGCTTGTTTTGTTAATTGATTCTCTAATGCAGCTTGACCTCTTAAGTAATTTTCTATGATAAAGGCATCATCGTGTGTTAATTGATTGATGTTGTTTTGGCACAATTTATTTTCAATTAAGGTATTGTGACAAATCCATTGATTTATTTTCAAGACAGCCAACGACAAGTCATCCATTGATACTTCAAATTGCGATCGGATAATGTTCTTTTCTTTGTATGTTAGATAAAGTATGTTGTCTATTCGTTTTGCTGTGATGATATTGTCGATATCCAATAGCTTATTATTGTTAGAGCGAATTTCGTGACTCTGAATAATATCGATGGGCAATGTATTATCAGAATAGCTCATTAACTGATTCATATAGGCCGAAATTCCATTGACTTGCCAATTGTCATTCATGTTAATGTGGTCTTCACTGATGAATTTTATTTTGGGTTGGTTATGTGCCAGTTGATTAACTTCATTATTTAGGGTTGTGTGTGTTGATTGTTGGGTGGCATAATAACCAATTAATGCAGTGGTGATTAGAACAAGAGCTATCAACATTAAATAAATAGGTTGTGGTTTTGCAATCGATTTTCGTTTGTTATCAATTTGAGCCACAAATTGCAATCCAAATCCATGCACAGTTCTTATCACACGACCTTCTTTTTTACTATCATTTAAAGCCGTTCTTAGTTTGCTTGTTGCATGCGCTAACACATTTTCTGAAGCGTAATCTCTGTCCCAGAGTTTATCTAATAATTCATCTTTAGATACGGCTCTTTCTCGATTCTGAATCAGGTAATCAAGCAAATCGAAGGATTTTTTTTGAACATGGACCAATTGGCCATCAATAAACAGTTGTCTGGTTACTAAATCAAGAATAATGTTATTAAATTGAATTTGGTTTTTCATGCAGTCATTATGAATAATCTTTTATGCTTTTAATATAACAGAAAAATACTGTTCTGCCACTCAGTTTAGGTTAAATATGTTGTCACTTTGCGTGCTAAATTAAAAAACATTATTTTTCTGACCTATTTTTAACTCATGTAAGCTATTGTTTAATAAGTATTAAATCAAAGTGCATAAAAAACTATGAAAAAACTATAAAAATATTCATGAAGTTTTTCCTCATTCTCACTATGCTTGAGTCCATCATAAATTAATAGGCTAATTACTCAGGAGAGAGCAATGAAAATAATACAGATGAAATACTATATTCTAATGGGTTTATTGTTTGTCAATGCCAATGACTCATGGTCCATTGATGGCGTGATTGAAATTAATCAGACATGTGCCACACAATTGGGTTGCTTCAGCGGAGACAGTGGTGGTTACCCAGTTTCAATTGATGGCACATCAGGAAACAGTTATAAGCTAACCAGTGATTTGATCATTCCTGATGCCAATACAACAGGTATTCAAATAAATTCAGCAAATATTCAACTAGACCTCAATGGATTTTCTATTATTAGGTCAGATTGTCTGGTTGTGACTGATGCTAACTTTAATTACAGGCCAAACACAGGCAGTGGATATGGCATTTTTGTTTCAGCCACATTTTACTATGGCATATCCATAAAAAATGGTTCGGTCATAGGCATGGGCAATAAAGGCCTGTTTATTCCAGGTAGAAACTCAATCATCAAAAATATACATGTAAGGTGGAACCGCAGAGAAGGGATTGATGCAGGAAACGACATAATGATGATTAATAATAGGGCATTTGAGAATGGTGGCAATGGTTTAGAGTGTTCAGCATTTTGCCTGATACAAGCCAATGTGAGTAATAAAAACTTGGGTGATGGCATACAAGCTTCAACTGGTAGCATGGTTATGAGTAATATGCTCAGTGACAATACAGGATTCGGTTTGAATTTTGTTTTTTCAGGTTCAAGTGGCGCTTTTCGTGAAAATGTGATGCGATCCAATGCCGAAGGGACAGTTAATTTTGGCCTTGATTTGGGCAACAATAATTGTGATACAGGTGTGGTATGTCCTTAATCAGAAAAGATAAAAAGCTCAATGGCAGTAAAAGCAAATTTGTTTTTTTATTGCTGTTAATACCAACCTTTGGGATAACACAAACCCCTTTAAAAGAGATCAGATTGGTGGGTGATATTGACCATGTTATGCCAAGTGATGGTGGAGACATATACAACAATGATGATGGTATTTTGACATTTGATGTGATTAATTCTGTGGTGACAAATCTTACTAATGATTTAGGTGCGATGGCCCAGACAGAAATTGATGGTTACCATGCTTTGGATGCCTGTGACATGGAAATTTATTCAATAGATACCAGTGCTGAGGTAACAAATGTGGTGATGAGACCAGCAGATGTATTTAAAAGTAATGGCATAAAAATTTTAGATGCCACTGCTGAAGCGCTTCCATATGGTGTCAATGTTGATGCCATTAGTCGTCACCCTAATAACTGTGACCTGATTTTTTCAATTGACACCATAGCAGAAATCAATGGTAACGTCTATTTGCCTAGTGACTTGATCCGTTATACGGAAAATGCTGGGTTTTCATTGTTTCACCGATTTAATTTCTCTGAAAATATCGACGCCATTCACATGTTGGAGAGTGACTTGGTCTTATTGTCCTTGGATATAACTGCGAATATTAATGGCACTGTAATGTTTGATGATGATGTGTTTGAATATGATATTAACAATGATTCAGTCAATATTTCCTTTAGTCCTGAGGCTTTTAATCAATCCTGGCAAAGTACAGATGTCAATGCCATATGGGCCAATCAATTAAAGCCAGGAATCTTGCAATGGCAACTCAATTCAACATCAGTAATTGAAGATATTGGAACATTAAATTTAACGGTTAACCGCACTGGTGGAACTGACGGTGATGTTGTTGTTTCGTTTGCTAGTGAAGCCGGTTCTGCTGTCAGTGATGATGATTTTATTGGTGTTAATCGTACGTTAACATTATTAGATGGGCAAAGTTTTGCTATTTTGCCAATCACCATTATTGATGACAACCTCACAGAAGGGATAGAGGAGTTTACCGTATCGATCACTGAGGTAACAGGCAGTGCAATGATTGGTGCGTTAAGCGAAATTGAAATCGTCATCAATGATAACGATGACAATATATTTAAAAACAGTTTTGAAATTCTAGAAAATTAAACAGGAGAACACAATGAAAAAAATTTCTAAATGGTTACTTATTTTAATGCTAATTTGTATCAATACAGTCAGTGCTGTTGATGGTGTGATTGAAATCAATCAAACCTGTGCAGTTCATACAGGCTGTCATGAGAATGATTCAGCCGGTTTTCCAGTTTTGATTAGTGGAGACGCTAAAACAAGTTATCGTTTAACCAGTGATTTAGTTTTGCCCGATGAAAATACAACAGCTATTATGATTAATCGAATAAATGTTAGCATTGATTTAAATGGTTACTCAATTATGCGCACTGGTTGCCATACTGCATGTGACTCTATCAGTGGTACTGGATCGGGAATCGAAATACTGACAAATGGATTTTCTGGTGTTGCTATTAAAAATGGCACCATTAGTGGATTGGGCAGAGATGGGGTAAGAAGCCTAAATGGCAGTCATATTACAGTAGAATCATTAAGGGTATCAAGCAACGGGTCATTAGGTATACGCTTAGATATTGCATCGATTGTTCGAGGTTGTATGGTTTATAATAATAATCAAGGAATTGCAGGCGATGACTATTCGATTATTAATAACAACACGGTATATTCCAATGAACAACAAGGGATTCTGGTTCATAACTCTTTGGTAAAATCTAATACTGTTACGGGAAATGGCAGCTATGGTATTTCGAGTTACGAATCATCAAAAATACATGAGAATATTATTCTTCAGAATGCAGGTGATGGAATACAACTGAGAGATTTTTCTCCAACATCATCAAGAGGAGCATTAATCAATGATAATCAAATCTCAGGGAATGATTTATACGGCATAAAAGTCATTTCAGGTAACCGCCATGTATTTAGTGGGAATATGATTACCAATAATTTTTCTGGCACAATCTCTGGGACTCTTTTTAATATGGGCAATAATTTTTGTACATCAAATGATGTGTGTCCATAACAATCCACAATGTATCATTGAAAAAGCTAATTAAAACTATAACAAACCGTTATTTAAAGTCAATGCCTGATAAATGGTTTCATGTTTATGTCAGTTCAGACAGCATAAATGTTTGCTGGATAAGAAGTCAGACAGATAACAGCATGAACTATTCAAAAACATTTGCATTGACTGATAGTGAGATTAAAAAACTTACAGAATGGCTTGTAGTCACCACAGGGTTTCCCAAGGCGAAGATCCTCCTTGAAATTGAAGCACCTTTTAACAACCAAAAAGGACTTATAGATATTTTAAAAGGTTATGAAATGAACATTGTATTCAAATAATCCCTGTTAAATCGTACTTATTTATTTTGCTATAAAGATCTTAAGGGGTTAAAATCTATGCATGGCTCTGGTGAATACACAACATAAGAAAAGCCCATGGCAAACGCTTTTTAATTCAATACTGTATGACTGGTTTGTAGAAACTTTTACATCTCCAACGGATGTTCAAATCCAAGCTTGGCAATCCATCAGTGAAAACCAAGATGTATTGATTTCATCTCCTACTGGCTCTGGTAAAACTTTAGCGGCTTTTTTGTATGCTTTGAATGAATTATTTAGCCAAGTGGATTCTAAACAATTATCTGTGCTTTATATTTCACCACTTAAAGCTTTATCCAATGATGTCAAAATTAACTTAGAAAAACCTTTAGAACAACTCAATCAATTATTTGGTGATAAAAACATACGGGCGGCAACCTGGACGGGTGATACCACACCGAATGAACGCAATAAAATTCGCAAAAAACCACCACATATATTGGTTACAACGCCAGAATCGCTTTACACCTTATTAACAGCGCATTCTGGTCGTGCTATTTTAGGTTCTATCAAAACGGTTATTATTGATGAAATTCATGCGGTAGCCAATTCGAAACGGGGCGCACATTTAAGTTTGTCCCTGCAACGACTTGAAGCATTGTGCATGCAACGGCCACAACGCATTGCCATATCGGCCACGCAAAAACCCATAGAAAAGATGCGGGATTTTGTGTTACACAAAGAAAATTCTGACATTGTCAATTTGGGCCATAAACGCGAATTGGATTTGCGCATTGAGATTCCTGAATCTCCACTAAATGCCATCATGTCCAACGAACAATGGGGCGAGGTATATAAACGACTAAAACAAGTCATTAACGCACACAATACCACTTTAATTTTTGTCAACAATAGACGGCTTTCAGAACGCGTGGCGAAAAACTTGGCAGAAATTATCGGCGATGAATTGATTACTTCTCACCATGGTTCCCTGGCAAAAGAACACCGATTAAAAGCAGAACAAGATTTAAAAGCAGGAAATTTAAAAGCATTGGTGGCCACAGCTTCATTAGAATTGGGCATAGACATTGGCGACATTGATTGTGTCTGTCAAATTGGAACGCCAGGAAATATCCAAGCCTTTTTACAAAGAGTAGGGCGATCGGGTCATTCATTAGATAAAACCCCAAAAGGATTATTATTTGCCACAACCATCGATGATCTGTTGGAATTAACCGCACTTAAATATGCTATTACCAAGGGACATTTAGACAGCACATTGTTTCCAGTAAAACCTATGGATGTCTTATCTCAACAAATTGTGGCAGAAATCGCCATGCAAGATTGGGACAGGAAACAGTTGTTTCATTTGTTAACCGACAATTATATCTATCAAGACTTGAGTGAAAAAGAATTTAATCAAGTCATTGAAATGTTGTCTCAAGGTTACGGTGGTAACAGACAACGCCAAACAGCGATGATATTTCATGACAAAGTCACTGATCAATTAAGACCTCGAAAAGCTGCAAGATTAACAGCCATCACCAATGGTGGAACCATACCAGACCACTTTGATTTTGATGTGCGCCTATTTCCTGAAGACATAAAAATCGGAACATTAAATGAAGATTTTTCATTTGAAAGCCTGCCGGGTGATATTTTTATCTTAGGTAATCATTCTTATCGAATTTTAAAGATAGAAACCACAAAAGGCGTTGTATTGGTTGAAGATGCACATGGTTTGCCTCCCAATATTCCGTTTTGGTTTGGCGTGACAATGTGGCGTTCTGATGAATTAAGCCAAGCCGTTTCAGATTTAACAGAGGATTTATCTCAAGCATTAAATGTGGCAAGTAAATACAAAGTTCCTGATTTGGCTGCTGAACAACTCATTAATTATGTGGCCAAATCAAAAAAGGTGATGGGCACTGTACCCAGTCAAAAAAACATAGTCATTGAGCGCTTTTTTGATGAAAACAATGACATGCACTTGGTGATACATTCATTGTTTGGCTCTCGGCTCAATCGGGCTTGGGGTTTGGCATTACGTAAAAAATTCTGCCGCAATTTCAATTTCGAATTACAAGCAGCAGCCGATGAAAACTCCTTAATTTTGTCATTAAGTGAAAGCCACAGCTTTGATTTGACCACCATTATCAATTACCTGAATCCAGCAACGGTTGAGTACACATTGATTCAAGCATTGCTTGATCGACCCATGTTTGAGACGCAATGGCGCTGGAATGCCACCATCGCATTGGCGATTAGGCGTAGAAATGGTGGTAAACGCGTGCCAGCACAATTTCAAAGAAACAATGCGGAAGATCTCATTGCTCAATTGTTTCCAGATCAAATTGCTTGTCCAGAGAATTTAGGTGGAGACAGGGAAATTCCAGACCACCCATTGGTTCACCAAGCCGTGCATGATTGTATTAGGGTGTTGATGGATGTTGATGGTTTATCAAAATTACTACAAGACATTAAAGATGGAAAAGTTAAAGTCACTTGTGTAGATGCCAATACTCCGTCCCCAGCTTCATTGGCAATCATCAATGCCCGAAACTTTGCTTTTTTAGATGATGCTCCTGCTGAAGAACGTCGCACCAATGCTGTACGTACCAAAGAATTAAGCGATACATTGGCCTCTTATCCTTCACAAAATTTAGATCCAGCTATTATTCAATCAGTGAATTCGACAGTCTTACCTTTTAAACGTGATGCTGATGAACTGCATGAGGCCATTCATTTTTCTGGGTTTTTGACTGAAGATGAAATAGGTGAAGGCAAAGAATGGTTTTCAGAATTAGAAAAACAAAAAAAAATCTCTGTGATTTTACAGGGAGATAATCAAAAAAACATATGGTTCTCTTCAGAAAACCAAGCACTAATTGAATCCATCTACAAAGAGCCTGATGACAATTATACATCTAACCTAGCAAAACTCACTTTCATGAAACTCGAAACCATTGGTTTTACCAGTTTTGAAGCATTAAAAACCACCATGCAAGTTTCTGCCAGTAGTTTAATGCAAGCACTCTTATTGTTAGAATCTCAAGGCAAAGTTTTTAAAGTCATTGGAGAAGACAAGAATGAATATTGGTGTGAACGCCACATTTTGGCTAAAATTCGCAAACAAACCCACTATAAAAAACGCAACTCACATGCGTTGATTTCACCACAAAATTATCAAGAAAAACTGTTAAATAAACATTTTGGTCAATACGAAGGCATGGATGGTTTAATAGAGGTTTTAAAATTATTAGAAGGTTTCTCTGCGCCTGCTTCAATATGGGAGGAACACTTGCTCAAACCACGCGTGAAACATTATCAATCCTATATGTTAGATCAACTGTGTTACAGCGGTCAATTTATCTTTAAACGCATCACACCCAATACGCAAATCAGCACCAATGGCATAGCCAGTATAAAAAAAACACCAGTTACGTTTATCCAAAGACAAAACATTGCGCTGTTTGCAACAACCGATTATTTGCCTGAACAATTAACCCTCCAAGGGCAAAAAATAACCGAATTGATACAAGCCAATGGTCCGATGTATGCCAGTGATATGCAAAAAAAGTTGGATTGTCTATTGTTAGAAATAGAAAACACGTTGATTCATTTAATAAAGCTAGGGGTTATTTATTGTGATGGTGCCAGTGCTTTGCGGTTATTTTCCTTGTCACCAGCACAACGTGGACGGTACATCAAAAAGTCCAATAGTAAAACCAGTTTCCTCGATATGATGGGGCGTTGGAGTGTGGCACCTAAAGTTGAACAATCGAATAACCAAGCCATTGTAAAAATACTGCTCAACCGTTATGGAATATTGTTTAAAGCCCTATTTGATAAAGAGCAGTTGCCTTTGAAATGGTACGACTGTGTTTATGAACTCACCCGCCTAGAAGCCCAAGGAGAAATACTTGCTGGGCGCTTTGTAAAATCCTATTCAGGGATTCAGTTTGCACATAAACGATTTATTAAACTAAAAGACATTGTTAAATCAGAGGTTTTAACTATCCATGAAAAGGATTGCTGTTATTTAAATTGAAGCGTTAAGGGGTTTTTTGCAATATAAAAACCATCAATAAAGAATTAATTTCATTTTCTATGTCCTAATTACTATCTGAAATTTGTATGTTTCAGTATAAGTCTAATTTAGGAAACCAATATGAGTAGAAATCACTTAATGATTCCATCAATCAGGATCAAGATAAATTTGCTTATCTTTTTTAGTTTGATAATGAGTTCTGCATCAGCGCAATGGGACTTGATTTACAAAGCAGGCTTTGAATACCCAGTACAATTGTTGAATGATACTGGCATAACATTTGCCGGAGAATATTCATCAGGGAACAATGTTGATTGTTCAAGCTCAACCATAAGTTCACCACAAGATTGCAACTCAGGTAGGGATTTTACCGATAATACTCCTATTGATGGTCATGCTGGTTTTAGTTTTACCAAGTTAGATGAAAATGGTGTGCCGTTTGAAAATCAATTTCTTGATTATTTTACTATGCCTTGGACATGTGTTTTGGATAATGTTACCGGCTTGGTTTGGGAAGTTAAACTCCCATTTGGAATCCACAATAAAGATTTAACCTACCAATGGGGCGGTGTATCTGCCATAGGCCGAGACCACCCAAATCGTGAAGGTCCTTACTTTGACCCAAGTTGGAATGAGTTGGTTGAGGGTTCTAATAATGAATCATTTTGTGGTTTTGATGATTGGCGGGTGCCAACAGTTAATGAGCTTTCATCTATAGTCAATCATGACACATATGTACCTGCTATTGATTTAACTATTTTCCCATATTGGGGACAAAGTGGCTATCCTTATTGGACAGCATCGCCTGTAGCAGGTAATTCGGATGTCTATGCGTATGTAATTTCTATAATCAATGGAAATGATGACTTCTCTGACCGTAATCAATTCAATTATGTAAGATTGGTTCGATCTGCACATTGATTGTTATGTAATAAACAACCTAAATAAATCTCATAATCGAGGAGGAAATATGAAAGCCATTATAATAGTTCTATGTATTCTATTAAATTTTCAATCAAGTCATGCAGCACAAATTTGCAATGACTACATAACAGACGAATGGCCAGATAGCCGTTATAAAACTGAAACACTATCTGGTGGCAATGTAGTAACAGATTACAAAACAAGACTTATGTGGAAACAGTGTAGCGAGGGCTTATCAGGATTTGCCTGTATGACAGGAACTATAAGTACACATAATTGGCAGGAGGCATTAAACATACCACACGATGTAAATAGCAACTCTGGCTTTGCTGGATTTAATGATTGGCGTTTACCAAATATTAAAGAGCTGCGCAGTATCTCAGCGATAAATTGTGTTTCACCTAGCATCAATGAATCAGTTTTTCCCAATACTCAAAATAATTATTATTGGTCGTCTTCGCCATTTGTTGGCTCACATCAAGATGCTTTGTCTTTCTCTTATGTTTCTGGTAGTGACGAATCTAATGACCGTAATAGTAACCATGCCGTGCGGTTGGTCCGCAGTGTTGAGCAGTGATTTTAAATTTCAAAATAATGCAATTAATGTTCTTCAATTAATTATTAACAAAATAATGAAGGTATTGTGATGCCAGTTATTTCAGAAAAAAAATATTTGTAATGTCTAAATTTTTAACAATTGATGTAATAAATCTCATTTCATGCCAACGACTCACGAACCTTAGGCATAATCCTCCTTGATACAGGTATGAATGCTCCATTGTCTAGTCCAAGTTCTCCAGTTCCCGCTGTATTCCTATCTAATGAAACTATCTTTGTCGTGTTAACGATATAGGACCTGTGAACTTTCAAGAATATCGCTGGTAGTGAAATCTCTAATTCTTTTAGGGTGCCGTTGTAAAGGGTCGATTTTTCATCAGTTTTAAAAATTTCAACATAATCACCAGCACCTTTACAAAAGGCAATATCATCCATTGAAATTAATGTTAATTGGCCAGCGCATTTAATTTTCAATTTTGTGGGGTTGGCTTTCTGATGGTTTTGATCGATGATCAACTGTAATTTATCGGCTCTGGCTTTTTCTAATTTGTTAATTTTGCTTTGATTGGATAAATCGATGGCTTGTTGAACAAATAGAAACACCAATAAACTGGCAACCAAATAATAAAAATACCTATCTAAAAAAAACGATGGGGAAACAATAAACAAGGTGATGAAAATCATCAAGGCAATACTAATAAATACGGCATTTTCAACCTTATAATAGGCATAATATAAACAAATCAACATAGCGAATAATGCTGGAATGTTAATGGCAATGGCGGCTTTGAGGTCATATGCATCGACCAGTAGCACACATATCAAGCTTATAGACATGGTAATTAATATCAATAGCCACTGTTTGTTATTAATAAATTTATAGACTATGTGTGCAAATAAGCTTACACCGAATGCATAAGAAAAAAAGACTAGTAAAATGAGTCTTATATCATGAAAAGTATAAGAATATGACTGAACACCTCTGGTGATTTCAACCAATAATTGACAGGCTGCAAAAAATGACATCATGGATAATAATACCAATGATCGGTTCTCTTTTTGTCTGCTTGATAATACACCCAAATAAATGGCTGCTAATACAAAAGCTCCAAATGGGAGGATAGAAAACCAATAATGGTCTAACAATAAGTGAGTAGGGTTGTTATAAATATCGACAAAAATTCCATTAATTGGGTGTGATAAATTGAGTAATCCATTAACTGCAGACATTCTCAAGATGAGTTGATTGTTATTTGATTTGTTGATTAAATTTTTATCTAAGTAAAACACAGCATCCATCTGACCTGCAACTTCTTCATTTTTGAGTGAACTTGGGTAACCATTTTCACCAATTAATATGCCATTAAAATATACAAAGGATGATGATTTACCAACAATGTAAAATCCCAAAGGTTGTGATTGAGAGATTAATTCAGGATGTATACTTAATTGCGTTTTAATCCATATGTGTTTAAATTGAGGATTAATTTTATTCACGCTAGTGGCTGTCTCTTATACACATCTCAGAGCCCACGAGACAGGCAGAAATCTCGTATGCCG
>CAJXVJ010000095.1 GCA_913061105.1 uncultured Alcanivoracaceae bacterium
CAGAGTAGATCGTCGGCAGCGTCAGATGTGTATAAGAGACAGTTATATCTCTATTTATTTGGGAAAAGTTTAATGGTGTTATCATCAATAAATTCATGTGATGGTATTAACAAATTCTTACTGGCAAATTCGTTAAAATATATTCGTCCAGCCAAATCAAATCGGTCGTTTGAACAAGGATCAATAAAAACAGATGGAATTGCTTTTACCCTCACTCTGCCTCTTCTTCTCATTTCAATAGTATTTATGATATTACAAACTCTTGAAGGGTTCTTACGAATAAATACGAAATATTCTTTTTTAATTGATCTGTAATTATTGTGCATCCAATCTGCCGAGTAATCAATAACATATACGCTTAAACTATTATTCCACCATGCTGGTTTTCTTTTGTATAAAGAATTTGAATCGGTAATATTCAATAGTTCGCGATTTAGCTTTATTATATCCTCTTGTGAACGTTTATAGATACCAATAGATAATCCATGCCAAGAGAAAGTCTCAAAATCTCTTTCTTTCATAGAACTTATATCAATTATATATGATTGAACAGAACCCGTTTTTGCTGTATCAATGTATTGCGAGAGCTTAACATTGTTGGCAGCATAAAAAGTCAAAATTAATACAACAGTAATCATAATAGAAAATAGTAAAACAAATATTTTCATTGTACTTTTGTTTAATTCAATCATTAATTTGAATTGTTAAGAGTGAATATTAAACCCACTCTTATTTTTTTAATCTATCAAATCGTTTAAAGTTTTACTTGGACGCATCGCAGCAGTAAGTTTTTCTACATCTGTAGAATAATAACCACCAATGTCTATTGACTGGCCTTGAGCTGCAATCAATTCTGCTGTAATCTTCTCTTCATTATCAGATAAGTCATTTGCCAATTGAGAAAAATGATTTTTCAATTCGCTGTCATCATTTTGCGCAGCTAAGGCTTGAGCCCAATATAGAGTCAGATAAAAATGACTGCCTCGATTATCCAATTCCATGACTTTTCTAGATGGAGATTTATTTGTTTTCAAAAATTTATCAGTGGCCACATCTAAAGCTTCAGCTAAAACCAATGCTTTGGCATTGCCTTTTTGTCCGATGTCTTCTAATGACACGGCTAAAGCTAAAAACTCACCCAAAGAATCCCAGCGTAAATGGCCTTCGCTGACAAATTGTTGAACATGCTTAGGAGCAGAACCACCTGCACCGGTTTCAAATAAACCACCGCCGGCTAATAATGGAACAATTGATAGCATTTTAGCACTGGTTCCCAATTCTAAAATAGGGAATAAATCAGTTAAATAATCACGTAAGACATTACCTGTAACAGAAATAGTATCCAAGCCAGCAGTAACACGTTCACAGGTATATCTGATGGCATCTGTTGGAGATTTAATGGAAATTTCTAAACCCTTTGTATCATGGTTTGGCAAATATTCTTCTACTTTGGCCATGATATTGCAATCATGCGCTCGGTTTGGATCTAACCAAAATACTGCTGCATTACCAGTGTTTCTTGCTCTGGTAACACCTAATTTAACCCAGTCTTGAATGGGTAAATCTTTGGTTTGACACATGCGCCAAATATCTCCAGCTTCAACATCATGCTGCATCAAAAGATCACCATCCTGACTGATAACTTGAACAGTACCTGAGGATGCCATTTCGAATGTTTTGTCATGCGAGCCGTACTCTTCGGCTTTTTGAGCCATTAACCCGACATTACAAACATTGCCCATTGTCTTAACATCGAATGCGCCGTGTTCTTTGCAATACTGTATTATTTCTTGATATATTCCTGCATAATTACGATCAGGAATACAGGCTTTCATGTCTTGTAATTTACCTTCAGCATTCCACATCATTCCTGATGTACGAATCGCTGCTGGCATTGAAGCATCAATAATAACATCGCTTGGTACATGTAGATTTGTAATGCCTTTATCTGAATCAACCATTGCCATTCCAGGTCTTGACTCATAACAGGCTTTTATATCGGCTTCAATTTCTGCACGTTTTTTTGAATCTAGCTTAGCTATATTAGTGATAACATTACCAAAACCATTGTTTGGGTTAACGCCTAACTCTTCAAATAGATCAGCATGTTTATCAAATACATCCTTATAGAAAACTTTTACAGCATGACCAAATATAATTGGATCTGAAACCTTCATCATCGTGGCTTTCATGTGCAAAGAAAATAATACACCACTGTCCTTGGCATCTCTTATTTCATTCTCAAAAAAAGTACGCAATGCTTTAATACTCATGACCGAAGAATCAATCAGTTCTCCTGCTTGTAACGGTGTGCTTTGTTTAAGTACCGATTTGTTTCCATCTGCATCGGTAAATACTATTTTGACATCATCGGCTTCATCAACTACAATTGATTGTTCACTGGAATAGAAATCGCCATCGGTCATGTGTGCCACATGTGATTTTGAATCTTTAGACCATGCTCCCATTGAATGTGGATTGTTTTTGGCAAACTGTTTCACCGGTGCAGCCACGCGTCTGTCAGAATTTCCTTCGCGCAATACTGGATTAACTGCAGAGCCTAAATTTTTTGCATAACGGGCTTTGATTTCTTTTTCTTCATCATTGCCAGGTTCATCGGGATAATTTGGAACCGCATAACCATCGGCTTGTAATTCTGCAATGGCTGCTTTTAATTGTGGGATTGAAGCTGAAATATTCGGTAATTTAATTACATTGGCTTCAGCTTTTTTTACCAACACTCCCAATTCAGCCAGAGCATCTGATTGTTGTTGATCTTCAGTTAAAAAATCATTGAAATTGGCAATGATGCGGCCACTGAGTGAAATGTCTTTGGTTTCAATGTTAATATCAGCAGCTGCTGTAAATTTTTTCACAACTGGCAAAAAAGAAGCCGTTGCTAAAGCTGGTGCTTCATCAGTTAAAGTATAGATGATGGTTGGTTTTGTCATGAATAGTTCCACAATTTAAGTGGCAGATATTATAAATCAATGCGTTAAATAACTACATGGCTGGGGTCAAAAGAATGAAAATTAGATATATTGGAGCCCGTTGGTTTGTTTTTGAGTATATACTAATATATACTTTATAAATGTTCTTAATTAATATTACAAACTCATTTAACAAAACAGGCATAAAATATGCACTAGTAGGCGGTCATGCAGTTGCCATCCACGGCGCCATTCGTGGAACCATGGATGTAGATCTCATCTTGAAATGGGAAATATCCAATTTAGAAAAGGCTGAAAAAGACCTAAATAATCTCGGATTGGTAGCACGTTTACCAATTACAGCAGTTGATGTTTTTAATTTTAGAGAAGAATACATTAAAAACCGCAACCTTATTGCTTGGAATTTTTATAACCCAATTCGTCCGAGTGAACAAGTTGATATAATTATTACCCATAATTTAGTCGATGTTAAAACCGTCAATGTTATGTATCAAAATAACAAGATTAAAGTGATTTCTATGAAGTCACTCATTCAAATGAAAAAGGAAAGCGGCAGAGAACAAGATTTATTGGACATTGAGGCCTTGGAAAAATTGCTATGAAAGCATTACAAACATTTTCTGATGAGTATTTGCAAAGGAGTCAAGAAACCAGCATTGAAGAAAGATTAGATTTTATAGAAAATTTCCGATTAATGCATTCAGAACAAAAATCCCCATCAAAACTCATAAGCATCAAGGTGCCAGAAAACTTACTTGATGCCTTTAAACACAAATCTAAACTGTCTGGGATTGCATACCAAACTCAAATTAAAAAACTCATGAAACATTGGGTCGATGGTCATAGTATTTAATTAGCATAAACGGTACTAACTTCTTTTGTTTTTTGACTTTATTCTTTCATAACTTTTTCTAAAACACTAATAATTTTAGAGTGGTCTTTACGCACTAACCAATTGCCAAAAAATGAAAATATAATACTTAATCCAAACAGCTTAATCATAGCATCATTATCTGTCCACATTAATGGAAATAATAGTATTAATACTAATGGTAGTACTGTTGCTAAAAGTAATGAATTTAGTTTTCCTTCAATAACTGTTTTTCCATTTATCGATTTGACTTCTCCATTAAACTCTCCTCTACCTGCCCAATAAATGATGCCAGCTACCTTAAGAGAGATATAATTTCCACTTACTTTCCCTTCAGTGAATTTAGGTAACGACTTCCAAGATTTATATTCAAGAGTATTTTTAAGATTGTTAAGAATAGTTCCAATATCTTTTTCTGATTCAATATACATAATTTAAAGATTTAATAGCAAAATGAGATTAAAGTGGGTCACAACCCTTTTATATCAATAATAAGTTACTTTTAATGTATTCTCAATTTTAGTTTTAACATTTGATTTAAAAAGTACCTATTGCCCTCTTAAAAACAAACGATCCATTTGCTTCATGTCCATTTGCACCCAGGTTGGCCTTCCGTGATTACATTGATCGGCGCGTTCGGTTTTTTCCATTTCTCGTAATAAGGCATTCATTTCTACTATGGTCATTTGGCGGTTAGCACGCACAGATCCATGGCATGCCATAGATGACAACAGTTCATTCATACTGGCTTCAATTTTCGTACTTGAACCCAAAGTCACAATTTCTGAGAGCACATCTTTGAGCAAACTTTCAATGTCTGTTTTTGCCAAAAGAGTTGGCACTTTACGGACTATTATTGATTCATTGGAACCCACTTGTACATCTAAACCCAATTTATTAAACCATTGTTGGTGTTGTTCAACTGCATGGGTTTCGCGTTCGCTGACTGTGATTGCCAATGGCACCAACAATGATTGAGAACGTATGCCTTCATTTTCTATGGCTTTTTTAAACCATTCATAGGTGATGCGTTCGTGTGCGGCATGCATATCAACAATAACCATGCCATGTTTGTTTTCTGCAATAATAAACACACCATGTATTTGTGCTTTGGCATATCCCAGAGGTGGCATTTCGACATCTTCATCCTGATAAGATGGCATATCTGGCAAACTTTGACTGGGTTGGGCTATGGATTGTAAATAATTATTCGGTGCTTCTGCGACATAACTGGGTGAATAGTTGGGTCGATTAAATTGCATGTTTGACTGCATTTTAGAATAATCAACTGGCGAAATATTGGCCGCATTCAATCCCAATTCCGAATTGCTGTTTAATTCAGATCCAGGCTTGGTTTGCGATAAGGCGTGATTCAATGAACCAAAGATAAAACCATGCACTTGTTGTGATTCTCGAAATCTAACTTCATGTTTGGTTGGATGCACATTAACATCAACCCAAGTTGGATCTAACTCAAAATACAACACAAAGGCAGGAAATCTTCCATGAAACAAGACATCTTGATAAGCCTGTCTAACCGCATGGCCAATCAATTTATCTTTTATCATGCGGCCATTGATGTAGAAAAATTGTCTATCGGCCGATGCGCGATTCCATGATGGCTTTGCCACCCAACCATATAAGCGCATGCCATGTCTTTGTTCGTCAATAAAAAACGCATTTTCAAAAAACTCTTTACCGCACAGCTGTACAATGCGCATTTTCTTATTGTTATCTGCTTCTCCACCTTGTGAACTGCGCACTGTTTTTCCATTGTGAATCAAGCTAAAACCCACATCAAAACGTGACAATGATACGCGTTTAATTAAATCATCAATGCGTAAAAATTCGGTGCGATCGGTTTTTAAAAAGCGTCGGCGTGCAGGTGTGTTATAAAACAAATCTCGCACTTCGATACTGGTTCCCAAAGGGTGTTGGGCTGGTTTTATCGGTTCACATGCTCCACCCAAACAACTCAATTGATAGGCGTGGTCAGCATCTTGGGTTTTAGAAATTAAATTAAAGCGGCTGATTGAAACAATACTTGGTAATGCTTCGCCACGAAATCCCAAAGAATTTAACGCCTCTAAGTCATCTAGCGATTGAATTTTACTGGTGGCATGGCGTTCGATTGCTAGACTCATGTCATCTTTACTTAAACCATGACCATTATCAATGACCCGGATGGATTTTTTTCCACCATTTTCAACTTCGATACTGATGCGTGTGGCTCCAGCGTCCATGGCGTTTTCCACCAACTCTTTGACCACCGAAGCTGGACGTTCAATCACCTCTCCTGCTGCAATTTGATCGACCAATAAACTGGGCAATTTGTTTATTCTGTTTTTCATTTAAGCATTATAACCGACTGTGTCTGATAGTTATTATTGAATTATATAATTAATATCTATTGTAGTTAAATATTTTGCTTCAGACTTCAAATCTGCATAGGTTAACGGATGGTTTTCTAACCAACCTGAGTTAAATTTTAAGGATATTGAATTGTCAGAAAATTCTATCTTTTCAATTTCATTAAGGCAATTTATTCGTGGACGATTAATAATCACAGCCAATCGTAATAGAACAATCAAGGGTAAAAGTTTTTGGAACTGATAATCTGATAACTTTTTTATCCAATCTTTATGAATTTTTCGGCGTTGTACAGCAATCAAGACTGCCAATTTTAATTGTTCTTGATTCGAAAATCCGGGCATATCAGCATTGCTCAATATGTATGCAGCATGTTTTTCAAAATGTGAATGAGAAATATTTAGGCCCAATTCATGCAATTGAGCTGACCATTTAAGTAAATCAATCTGAGAATTACTGAGGGTTAAATTGCTGACATTCACCATTTCATCCATACTCATCTTGACTCTCAAGCTTTGTAATGGGTTTGTTTCAAACTGATTGGAAAGTTTATCCAATGTTCTTTGTCGTATATCATTGTGGTGCAATCTTCCGCTTAAATCATAGACTATGCCTTCACGTAAAGCACCTGTGCAACTTTCAATTTGATCCAATAACAATGAATCACATAAAGCTTTAATAATGGCTAGTCCACCAATAAATACTGGCTGTCTTCTGGAGCTTAACCCTTCTAGTTGATTGAGGTTTTCAATTAAGCCGAGCTTTAAACATTGCACAATCAATTTATTTAATCCACTTTCATCAATTCCATAAACCGAAAAATCGTTCTTGACAATCACTTCAGTTGTTGCACGCATGGATCCTGAAGCACCGATAACATCTTGCCACCCAGTTTTACTGTAACGAGAGACAATTGGCATAAGTTGACGTCTGGCATGTAATACAGCTTTATTAAAATTTTCCTTTGAGATCACCCCATCAGAAAAAAACTTTTTCGTATAACTGACACAACCCATGTGTAAACTTTCTCTTAGAAGCGGCTCAAACTCTTCACCAATGATTAATTCTGTTGAACCTCCTCCAATATCAATGACCAGCCGTTGTCCCCGATCGCTGGGCAAGCAATGCGCCACGCCAAGATACAATATGCGTGCTTCTTCACGTCCTGAGACAATATCAATGGGTTTGCCTAATGCTTCTTCTGCTCTTGGAATAAAATCAGATGTGTTTTTGGCTTTTCTAAGAGTGTTGGTTCCAATGATTCGCAAATGCGACTTTGGGATGTGTTGTATTCTTTGACCAATTTTTTCAAGTGAAGCTATGGCTTCATCTATCTTTCTTGCTGACAAATTACCTTTTTTATCCAATCCATTGGCCAGTCGAACCATGTCTTTATGGCGGTCAATAACGTGCAATTGGTTATCGGTAATTTCAGCCACAATCATATGAAATGAGTTAGATCCTAAATCGACTGCTGCATAGAGTTCTTTGTTTTCTTCCATAATAGGTTTAATTTTCTATTGATTATCATTAGATCAGAAAACTCTCTAATCTGTATTGGCGAAACTTTCTACTGAATATCACAGCTGCAGAATCGACTTCTTCAATTTATTATATTAAAAAGCCAGTAGATATACGATAAGTTATTTTTGTTTTTCTTAATTGGCATAAAAAAAGGCAGAAATTATTCTGCCCTTTTTCACATCTTATTGTTGTTGAATTACAATGACTTGAATCCGAAATTCCACAGAGTAAAAGCATAAATATCCGCGTATTGTTCTATGGTTTTAGAAACAGGTGTTCCAGCACCATGTCCCGCATCCGTCTCAATTCGTATCAATAGTGGATTTTTATCACTGCCTTTGGCTTGTAACTCGGCTGCAAATTTGAATGAATGTGCAGGAACAACCCTGTCATCATGATCACCTGTGGTCACCATTGTTGCTGGATAATCCTCTCCTTGTTTTACATTATGGACAGGAGAGTAGTTTAATATGTACTTAAACATTTCTTCACTTTGTTCTGATGTTCCATAATCATAAGCCCAACCAGCGCCGGCAGTGAATGTATGATAACGCAACATGTCTAATACACCTACTGCTGGTAGTGCAACTTTCATCAAACCAGGTCTTTGTGTCATTACTGCACCAACTAACAAACCGCCATTAGAACCGCCTCTGACTGCCAAATAATCACTAGAGGTATAATGGTTTTCAATTAAGTATTCACCAGCAGCAATAAAGTCATCAAATACGTTTTGCTTGTTCATTTGTGTACCAGCATCGTGCCATTCTTTACCATATTCGCCACCACCTCGTAGATTTGCGACAGCATAGACACCACCCATTTCTAACCACGCTGCATTAGCAATACTAAACCTTGGAGTTAAACTCACATTAAAGCCACCATAACCATATAGAATGGCTGGATTTGTTCCATCCATTTTAATGCCTTTTTTGTGGGTAATAATCATCGGAACCTTGGTGCCATCTTTTGAATGATAGAAGATCTGGTTTGAAACATAATCATCTGGATTAAATTCTACTTTAGGTTTTGAATAGAATGTAGATTGACTTGTTTTTGGGTCGAATGAATAAATAGAACCTGGTGTAATATAATTTGAGAAAGAATAATACAACACATCAGCATTATTTTTACCTCCAAACCCTCCAGCAGATCCCACCCCTGGTAATTCAACGTTTTTAACAAGATTGCCTTGATAATCATATTGCATCACTTTTGAGACGGCATCAACCATATACTTTGCAAAAATGAAACCTGCTCCATTGCTTGCGTTCAAAACATTTTCTGTTTCTGGAATTAGATCTTTCCAATTTTCTGGTGTTGGGTTGCTGGCATCAACAGTGACTATTCTATTATTAGGTGCATCTAGATCGGTACTTAAAAAAAGTTTTGTTCCAATATTATGAAAGGCGCCAGTATTTGAATCTGTGTGACCTACAACAGTTATTAATTTGCTCTTAGGATCATTTAAATCCTTAATAAATAATTTATTACCATTGGTAGATACAGCTGCTGAGATCATTAAATACCTGTCATCCTCAGATACCCCAGCTCCTATATACCTGTGTTTTTCAGCATCTGTTCCACCAAATACCACTTTGTCATCAGATTGTTTTGTGCCCACTTTGTGGTAATAAAGTTTGTGTTGGTCTGTTTTAGCGGATAATTCACTGCCTTTTGGCTTATCATAACTAGAGTAATAAAAACCTTCATTTTTGTACCAAGATAATCCACTGAATTTAATATCGACCAATGTATCTTCGATTTGTTTTCTACTTTCAACATCGATGATACGCACTTTGCGCCAATCACTGCCACCTTCTGATATGGCATATGCTGCAATTGTGCCATCTTTTGAAAAGCTCAATTGGCCCAGTGAAATTGTGCCATCTTCACTAAATGTATTGGGATCTAAGAAGACTTCACTTTCTCCATCTCCTTTTTTACGGTAGACAACGTATTGATTCTGTAAACCATCATTTTTATAATAATAAGTATATTCTCCTTCAATAAACGGAGCTCCTACTTTCTCATAATTCCACATTTCAGTGAGTCTGTCTTTTATTTGACCTCTAAATGGAATTTGTTCTAAATATGCATGCGTGACCTTATTTTCAGCCTTAACCCATTCAGCAGTATCTTCTGCCAAATCATCTTCTAACCAACGGTAAGGATCTTTGACTTCTGTACCAAAGTAATTATCAACGACATCACCTTTTTTGGTATCAGGATAATTTAATTTCATTTCTACATGTTTTTCAATTATTGGTTTATCCTCTGTTACATTCTGAGAATTATTATCTGGTTTAATACTATCAGTTGTACATGCTGAAAGCAGGCACAAAGACAATACTGTTGTTATCGTTTTTTTCATGTGATGTCTCATTTATAATTTCGTCGAAGAATTATACAACAATAATTGCAAACCTCATATGCCAAAAGTCACACCCTTTAGTTAAAAACTATCCTTTTATATGAGTATTAACGCTTTAGATGTGAGTTTTGCCAATCCATAATTAATTCACCCACTTAAATCACTATTTTAAGTCACTTTATTGTAAGATGTCCTATTCTTCAAATTACAAACAAACATGGCACAATATATCTATACCATGAACCGAGTCAGCAAGACGGTTCCTCCCAATAAAGAAATTATCAAAGACATTTCAATCAGTTTTTTCCCAGGCGCAAAAATTGGAGTTTTGGGCTTAAATGGTTCAGGTAAATCTACTGTTTTACGGATTATGGCCGGCATTGATCAAGAATTTAATGGTGAGTCGCGTCCCCAACCAGGGATAAAAATTGGCTACTTATCTCAAGAGCCTGAATTAGATGAAACAAAAACAGTCAAAGAAAATGTTGAATTAGGCATGGCTGAAGTTAAATCTTTGTTAACTGAATTTGATGACATCTCCATGAAATTCGGCGAAGACATGACTGATGATGAGATGAATAACTTATTGGCCAGACAAGCAGAGTTACAAGATAAAATTGAGGCTGCTAATGGGTGGGAGTTAGACAGAACCCTTGAGCGAGCAGCCGATGCTTTGCGCTTGCCGCCATGGGATGCACAAGTTTCAGTTTTGTCAGGTGGTGAAAAACGCCGTGTGGCGTTGTGTAAATTGTTGTTGTCATCTCCAGATATGTTGTTATTGGATGAGCCAACCAATCACTTGGATGCAGAAACAGTGGCATGGTTAGAACGTTACTTGGCAGATTTTACTGGTACCATTGTGGCTGTGACGCATGATCGGTATTTTCTTGATAATGTGGCTGAATGGATCTTAGAATTAGATCGAGGGCAAGGCATTCCTTACGAAGGCAATTACAGTTCGTGGTTAGAGCAAAAGGAAAAAAGATTGATACAGGAGAAGCGCGAAGAAGCCTCACACATGAAAGTTATCCAAAGTGAGTTGGAATGGGTAAGATCCAATGCTAAGGGCAAACGAACCAAATCAAAATCAAGATTAAAAAGATTTGAAGAGTTACAGTCAAAAGACTTTCAATCACGCAATGAAACCAATCAAATTTTTATTCCTCAAGGACCAAGATTGGGTGAAAATGTAATTGAATTTAATAATGTTTCAAAAGCTTTTGAGGATAAATTTCTCATCGATGATCTATCATTTAAAGTACCACAAGGAGCAATTGTCGGAATTATAGGACCAAATGGAGCGGGTAAATCGACTTTGTTTAACATGATCGATGGCAATGAGCAGCCTGATAACGGTTCAGTAAAAATTGGAGAAACGGTTGAATTGGCCTATGTTAAACAATCTCGTGAAGATTTAAACAATGACAAACAACTCTGGCAAGACATTGGAGATGGTGATGAAGTTTTAAAGATCGGTAATTACACCATTCCTGCTCGTGCTTGGTTATCTCGGTTTAATTTTAAAGGCTCTGATCAACAAAAAATTGTTAAAAACTTATCTGGTGGTGAACGCAATCGACTTCAGTTAGCCAAAGTTTTAAAATCTGGTGGTAATGTTCTACTATTAGATGAGCCAACAAATGATTTAGATGTAGAAACATTAAGAGCATTGGAAGAAGCCATCTTAAATTTCGCTGGTTCAGTGATGGTTATTTCACATGATAGGTGGTTCTTAGATCGCATTGCGACACATATATTGGCCTTTGAAGATGAGTCTCATGTTGAGTATTTTGAAGGAAATTACACAGAATACGAACAAGATTACAAACGTAGATTTGGTGATATTCCTCAACCTCATCGAATTAAATACAAAAAGTTGACTGAATAATTTTGTAATATCTTAAAGCTTAAAATTAAAAAAGGCGCCTAAAATGGGCGCCTTTTTCATTATAGAAATAGCTTAAACCTTAATTCTACCATCTATTAATGATTGAACAACGGCTGGATCAGCCAATGTTGATGTGTCTCCCAATTCATTTACATCACCAGTGGATATTTTACGCAAAATTCTACGCATGATTTTACCTGAACGTGTTTTTGGCAAAACCTGAGTAAATTGAATGGCATCAGGTTTTGCGATTGCACCTATGATTTCTCTGACCAATTGTATCAATTCTTGATTTAATGTATCACTGGGTTCACTGCCTGAAATCAAAGTCACAAAGGCATAAATCCCCTGGCCTTTTATCTCATGCGGAATACCAACAACGGCTGCCTCTGCGACCAATGCATGTTCAACTAAGGCACTTTCAACTTCTGCTGTGCCCATGCGATGACCAGAAACATTAATAACATCATCAACACGACCAGTAATCCAATAATACCCATCTTCATCTCGGCGGGCTCCATCTCCAGTAAAATAATACCCAGAATCTGTCTCTTATACACATCTCCGAGCCCACGAGACAGGCAGAAAT
>CAJXVJ010000096.1 GCA_913061105.1 uncultured Alcanivoracaceae bacterium
AGTTGGTTAGAATACCGGCCTGTCACGCCGGTGGTCGCGGGTTCGAGTCCCGTCCGCTCCGCCATTTTCTATAATTTTTAATGCCTTTAATTCTTTTGAAAAATAATATTTATTTAGAATCTCTTATAAAACTCAGTAGCACTAAATAACAAGCAGTTAGTCCTATTACAACAGCTCCTCCCCAAAATGATATTGGCAATAGATAAGAAGAATCACTGCCATCTGTCGTAATAAGGTAAATCCATTCATCCAGAACCATACTTAAACCTGCACCAAATGTGATTGATGCAAGATCTAACAGTCTGTTGTTTCCTGAAAATAATATTAAAGGTAAGCCAGCAATAACAATCAAGACAATGCCTGTAAATAAATGGTGGATATTGTATCCGGCCACATCAAAGTTGGAATTAGGAAAATTATGCAAATAAAGCCTTAGGATGATAAATGTGGATACCAATGATATAAGTATCAATATCAATCTTCTATTATTAATCTGCATTTGTACCCGTTAACTATTCAGTGATATGCCTTATTCATTTGCAAGGTTTCAAGCCATGACAACCCTATTGTTATCCACATTAGCTTTAGGAATCATTGCTGCTCCTGTATTGATTAATGTTTCTTCAAAAGTATCATCATCTTGATAATCTGACACACCAAATGTTGCTGTTATATCATATTGATAATTATCAGCATCTATCGCGACATTTGAAATTTCTTTACGTAGGTTTTCTGCCACTGCAAAAGCATGACTGGCATTGGTTTTAGGCAATAAAATAATAAACTCATTACTCGACCAACGTGCCACCATATCTGTTGAGCGCAAATGTTCCTTAAGCCTCTTGCTTACCTCTACAAGGATTACATCCCTGTGATTATAGTTGTTTTTAACAATACGAAAAGAATCAAGTAAGACCACAATCAAAGCAGTATCAGCACTTGTCATGCGTCTATTAGTCTCATTGATATTAACCTTTTCAAGTAATGAACGACGATTAGGTAAACCGGTTAAAATGTCTGTCATCACTTTTTTATTGATTTTAGTCTTCATTTTTCTTTGCCCAATTAATATACCTGAACAAAATTATATCTATAAAACCTTAATTAATAGCAATATAAACGATTTGTTGTTCAAATTTTTATCGAAAATATAATATATCAATCCGTTTTATAACAACAACTCAATAATAACTGATGAGGGTGACTATTTTTATCAGTTATCTTTTCAATGATTGCAATAATACACGGCCCGGCCCAGTCAATTTGGTCATAAACATTCCCTCACCTGAAAAGAACATCTTTCTAATACTGGAATTGCTTTGAATACTATAATCAATACTAGAAGAAAACGCTGCTAAATTACCTGTACTGACTAAAATGGTTTCATTTTCTGCCAACTGACGATCTACAAAGTCACCTGATCCATGAATTAATACCTTACCTACCCCTGATATTTTCTGTAATATTAACCCAGTACCACCGAAAAATGCAGCGCCAACACGTTTTGCAACTGTAACATCTATGCTAACTTTTGTACCAAATGCACTTAAAAATGATCCACGGGTCGTAATCACGGCACCATCTGATAAATCCCAATCCATAATTTTCCCTGGAGCATTGGAGGCCAATATAACATTTTGGTTTGATCTAACAGCTTTAACATGGGTTAAACTAATTCCTTCACCTGAAAACATTCGCCTTGCGGCACCTGAAAAACCACCAGGGATCCTCAGTTTCCATTCTATATTGGGATCAATCGACATCAATGAACCTTTCGAACACCAACAAGATTCTCTCCTGTTAAAATTTAATTCAGCTATTTGTGCTAATTCACCTTTGATTTGATATTTCATAATGTACTCAATTTTTAGGGTTGTTTAATAGAGTTTAATCAAAAATTTCATTTTTCAATAGTGTTAAAAGTCATATTTATTTCATTCCAAACAAAGGCCTTATGAACTTAATCCTCCTTATTAACAATTCATAAATACCAAAAGACCCAAAAAATGTCATCCCTAATACGATGAAAAATTTCAAACGAACATCTAAGTTCAACGGTAATATGACGTAACAAGCCGCGTATATGCATATCATGTGTACAATATAAATTGGGTAAGCTCCTTGACTTAAATACCTTAATGTGGAATTTGAAAAATTCAAATGCCTGTACCCGAATGCAAAAACTGTAAATATCCATAAACAAGATTCTATTGACATCAGATAATGTGGTATCCCTATGAGCCCTTCACTTAACCTATAAAAATACAGAACCAAAGCGCCAACAATAAATATCCACCGCCATTTAAGCAACATATCCCAAAATGGCTTGCCTGTGTACATAAACAAAAACCCAAAACAAAACGCCAGTAACCCTAATATAAAACCATGAATTGTCATGGCATACATCTCAAATGGATAGGGTGCGACTAACACGGCTTCTATAACAAAAAACAACATGACTATTAATAAACCAAGTGGATAACCAATAACTTTTCTTAAAATGTGTGCAAGTTTAGATTCTTTATTTCTTTTTAAAAACATAAACAGGGGTAATAAAACCAAGGTGTATATGAAAATATTGCCCAAAAACCACAAATGTGAAGGACCAGGTTTATATCTGATCGGCCATGAATAGTAATGTTGTAACAGTAATAAATGCACAGGAACAATGATTAACATTCCAAATATAAAAGGCAATAAAATTCTTTTTGTTCTTTCACCCATCAATTGTTTCCAGTTTCGTTTTTGAAGAGCAAAATACACACCCATACCTGAAACAAAAAATAACAGAGGTATTCTCCAAACATTAAGCGCCGACATCGGTATCCACAAATTCCCCCAAGATTCTTTATTAGTAATAAAACCAATCATTAAACCCCAACTTTGGAAACTAATCGCCACATGATAGATAAGCAATAAAGCAATGGTAATCACTCTCAGCCAATCAATGTCATGTCTTCTGCTTAGATCAGTCATGTTTATTTCAACATTTCTGCAATAACAGGTCGAGTGATTTTTAAATCATCATAATCTAAAACCAGGCCCATGGGAGCCAAAGATTGACCAATCATGTCATAGTAAGGCTTAACATCATCAAATGAACCAGCCACAGAATCAAATGCGGTAGCACCTGTGTTGTTCTTAATGGTTGTATCAACATCTTTGTCTAATAATATTTTAACAATAGCAGGTCGACCAAAAAACGCAGCTGTGTGTAATGCCGTAGACCCATCATTGTTTTTTACATTTAATAAAGCACCAGCATCAATTAATAATGTTACCATTTCTTGTTTATCAAATAACGCTGCAGTCATTAATGGACTAGAGCCACCAAATGGGTCTTTTTGATTGATATCTGATTTTGCTAATATGTGCTGTTTAAGCGCTGCTACATTATCAGTAACTATGGCTGCATGAATATCAATCTGAGGTGCTTCATGTGCATTTTCCACAGCAGCTGATTGATTTAAATCAGCTTTGTTTGAAGCGTTATTCAAGTTATCATTACAACTTGATAATACCATCATTACTAGCATAAATGCTGTGATTAGTAAGTCTGTTTTTATATGTGATTTTTTCATTGTTTTTTCCAATTTTAATATTTGTATTATGTGTTTATTGTTAGGAACACAAATTTATCTGATTGCGTTAAATAAAATCTTTTTTTCGTGATTGTAAATATAATGTCAAAACAATAATGGCTATCCCAACCACTATTTCTATAGTTATAATTGTTAAAGCTGTCTTATTCCAAACTGGTATTGTGCCATCCATGTGTCTTCCAATGTCTTTGATAAATGCAATCATAAACATAAATACAGATACACCAATATTGGTTATTGTCATGACCACAATAGACCAAATTTCTGATTCTGAGACCAGGGCTGTGCCCAGTACTAAAATGAAAGCTATCATTAATTCTAATAAAATAATCAAGGAATAAGGAATCAATCCATTGGGTATATGAGTTGAGTACATAATAATTCCCAAAGTTGCCACTGTTAAGATGCTCCAAGCAACAAAATAGACTGACAGATTAAAAATCAACTTGGCTTTGGTGTAATCCATACAGGTAATAGGTAAACTCATTAAAAAAGCCAAAGTTTGCTTTTTTCTTTCATTAACTACTGTAGAGAAAACCAATAAAGCACCTATGATTATGACCATAGAAATTAACAGAGCTTGGCCAACATAGAAAATCACACTTTCAAATGAAAGCATAAAAGCTGCCACCAATCCAATTAGTCCAAACAGCAATATGTGGGCTTTATTAAAATACCAATCTTTATATATCATGGCTTTTGTTACGCTATTTTGATTTAAGTGACTCATTTTGATTCTCCTGCTATAGCTCCACTTTTTAGACGACTAGACTGTACTTCTGATACAAATATTTCTTCTAACGTCATGCTCTCAACAGCAGAAATAGTAATGCCTGCCTTTTTATAAATACCGATCAACTTATCATTGTATAATTTGGTGGTGACAATGGCTTGGTGGCCAACTTGTCTTTGTTCAACTATTCCCTCAATTACAGGTAATACTGAATTATTTTCTATAGTTAATCTGATACGTCTCCATGTGTCGATAAAACTCTCTTTGTCATCGATTGCAATTATTTGCCCTTTATCAATGAATGTAATTTCATCTGATAATTGTTCTATGTCTTGGGTATTGTGTGATGAAAATAAAATGCTTCGATCACCATCTAACAAAACATCCATCAACTCATTTAAAAACTCATGTCGAGCAACTGGATCTAACCCTGTAGTTGGCTCATCAAGTATTAATAGCTTGGGCCTTCTTGCAAGTATCAGTAACAAGGCCGCTTTGACTCTCTGACCATGAGATAAGCCTTTAATGATATGACTGTCATTTAAATCAAACCTTCTTAATAAAGTCTTTGCATAATGCGTATCCCAATTATTATAGATAGATTTAACATAGTCCATGTGCCATCCAATGGTCCCTTTGTCATATAAACGCATGTCCTCAGATGCATATCCAACATCCCACTTGGCCTTAACTTGTTGATTTGGCATGTTGTGATCCAAAACTTTGATATTCCCAGCATCCTGATGAACCAATCCCATCAACAACCTGATAATTGTCGATTTACCTGCACCATTTGGTCCAATCAAACCCATGATTCCGCCTTTTTCAAGAGCCAAGTCTATATTTGATAACTCAAAATTTTTATATTTTTTAGAAACATTTTTCATTTCAAAAGCAAAATTACTCACTTGTCTTCTCCGATTGATTGACTATTATCTTCAACCAATAATTTGTTTATTATTTGTTTTATATCGTTACTGTTCAAACCAAGTGACCTAGCAATTAAAAGTGCTTGAGACAATAAGTTCTGCATTTCTTGGTGTTGCAGTTGTACACTTAAATCATCAATTTCAGCTATAAATGAACCTTTGCCTTGTTGAGTGACTATGACTCCTTCACGCTCCAACTCTTGATAAGCCCTTTTTACTGTAATGACACTGACTCTTGTCGCTACAGCCATCTCTCTAATTGACGGCAATTTAAATCCCATCGGCCAATCTCCAACCGAAACCCGGCTTTTTATCTGTTCAATTATTTGCAGATACATGGGTCGTCCGTCTGTTTGTGATAATATAAATTCAAATGACATATTTTTAGTAACTGTACATATTTAATATACACAGTATATACACATATACACAGTTTTCAAGACAGTTATTCAAATAAATAGTAAAATAATGCAAAAATATGTTATTTTTAACACCAGAGACCTTTGCACAACTCGTGGAACGTATAAAAAGTTACTGAGTTAAATTAAATTTGAGGAACCCATATAAAATGTTAGAAACAGCAGTCATCTATCTCGCAGCAGCATTAATAGCTGTACCTATAGCTAAACGAATTGGCCTAGGTTCAGTACTAGGGTATCTATTAGCAGGAATCTTTATCGGCCCTTCCCTATTAAGTTTGGTTGGTGACCAATCAGAAGTCATGCACATAGCTGAATATGGTGTAGTCATGATGTTATTTTTAGTAGGTTTAGAACTACAACCCAGTCGATTGTGGAAATTAAGACATTCAATATTAGGGTTAGGTGGTTTACAAGTTCTTATTACCGCCGGGTTAATAATGTTGGTGTGTGTCTTTCTATTTTCATTACGGTGGCAGGCGGCTTTGTCTATTGGACTCATGTTGGCTCTTTCATCAACGGCAATCGTATTACAGACATTGGCCGAAAAAGACTGGACCAAATTAGAATCGGGACAAAATTCCTTTTCTGTTTTGTTGTTCCAGGATATTGCTGTTATTCCAATATTGGCATTATTACCACTTCTGGCATTTGAAGACATGACCAATTCTCAATCATCTCATGGTAATAGTTTTGTAGAACATTTATCTGCATGGCAACATGCTGGTGTATCTGTATTGGTAATCATCGCAATCATATTTGCAGGTAAATACATTTCTGCACCATTATTTAGGTATATTGCAGAAACAAGGCTAAGGGAAATATTTACGGTTTTTGCCTTGTTTTTGGTCATATCCATCGCCTATATCATGCAAATAATAGGCTTATCCCCGGCTTTAGGTACATTTTTAGCAGGGGTGGTTTTGGCTGAAAGTGAATTTAGACACGAATTAGAAGTAGATATTGAGCCTTTTAAAGGCTTGTTATTGGGTTTGTTTTTTATCACAGTTGGTGCATCGATAGATTTTCCATTGTTAGTTGATAACATATCGTTAATATCAATGCTGGTTATTGGTCTTATTATTATTAAAGTCGCGGTCTTGTATGTATTGGCCACTGTTTTTAAATTACACAAAGACCAGAAAATGATTTTTACATTGATTTTGGCTCAAGGAGGAGAATTTGCATTTGTATTGGTTACTCTAACAGGCAATCTAAGCATTCTGACAGCAGAGCAAACAGGCATAACAACTTTAGTGGTTGCCATGTCAATGTTATCAACACCTATTCTATTATTGGCACATGCGTTCTTTACATCTCGCAGAAAAAATGAAAATAAACAATTCGATTCTGTCAATGATATGCAAGCAACTGAGGGAATCATTGTTGCAGGTTATGGACGTTTTGGCCAAGTCATTGGCCGTTTGTTACAAGCCCAAGGTTACCATTTATCAATATTGGATCATAGCCCAGCTCAGATAGATTTATTAAGAGGCTTTGGTAATGAAGTATTTTATGGTGACGCAGCCCGACTAGATTTACTGGTAGCAGCAGGAGCTAATGAGGCTAAGATGTTAGTCATTGCTATCGATGATCCCGATAAAATATTAGAAATCATTGAGTTATCACAAAAACATTTCAAAAACTTAAAAATAGTAACGCGTGCCATTGATAGAAGACATGCTTACCAATTGATTAAACTTAATGTTGATACATTTAAGCGTGAAACTTTTGATTCAGCTGTCAGTTTAGGTATCGAAGCATTGAAAATGCTAGGCAATGAGAGTATCAGTGCTATTCGTGCAGGGCAATTATTTAGTGAACATGATGATGATTCTATGCTGAAATTGGCTGAAGTCTGGGGCGATGATAAGAGTTATGGCGTAGCAGTCAAACAAAGATTAGAAGACTTGAAACAGGTTCTTGATGATGACAGAGCCGAACAAGATAAATTAAATACCTGCAGTAAAACCAAAGAGAAAATGAGACTGAAAGAATTGAATCAAGAAACTTGATTCATTCATTTCTGCCTTGTTTGAATTGAGGTAGTGAGTCCTTTATCTCATACCAACACGATTTAAATTGGGTGAAGATGTGTGCATCTGGTTTAACATCAATCTCAGAGTCTAGAGTGCCCAATGAAAATTCGATTAATTCTCCTGTATCATTTGATGGAACAAAAACCATACTAGATCCACAAGACACACAAAACTTTCTAATCGTGCCATTATCTGCTTTATAAGATTTAAGCATATTTTCACCTTTTAACCACTTAAAGTCTTTTACTTTTGCTTCTCCAAAGGTGGCAAATGCCGCACCATGAAATTTACGGCACATGCGGCAATGACAATGACCCATTTTCGGTTCTATCATTTCTACTTGGTACTGAATTTGGCCACATAAACATTGACCAGTAAAAGGTTTATTGTTATTCATTCTTCTCTATTATTCTAGTATTGATTAAAACCAGAGGACTTTACAAATCCATATAAGTCCAATTGATTAACTTTAGCAATATCCACGCTCAAAGAAGACGGTGCCCCAATTGCTGCTAATGATGCCACACCTGCCATCAACGATTTGTGTACAAGTTCAAAGGAAACTCTTCCACTCAGTAATATGATACGATTTTTTAAGGGCAATAAGCCCTTCTGTAATGCCGCACCAATGAGTTTATCCAAAGCATTGTGGCGACCAATGTCTTCCCTTACCAGTATTAATTCACCTGTCTGATCAAATAATGCGCTGGCATGTATGCCACCTGTTTTAGTAAATGCTTGTTGGTGCTGGTTTAAAAGTTGGGGTAATGATTGAATGATATCTGAATTAATATTGTTATTATTCGGTTTAAACTGTGGATAACTATATGTCAATAATTCATCAAATTCTGTTTTACCACAAACTCCACAACTGGCATGAACAATGCCATGTCTTTTGTTCAAAAACTCACTATAAACTATTGATTTATCAAGTATAATTTCTACAATGAATCCCAAATCGTTATCAAATACATTAATTTCAATGATGTCAGCAGCACCAGTAATTATATTTTCAGTAAACAAATAACCATAAACTAAATCATTAATATCATCTGGACTACACATGGTGATAACTAAAGAATTGAATGTGTCGGCATCATGACCCAAACGCAGCTCTAAAGGGGATTCCACCGCGGTGTAATCACTGTGCTTTTTTAACCCATTATCGAGTGATTTGAGAACTTCGGTTTGTAGTATTTTATTGTTAGACAATATTTAATCCTGTATAATAATTCATAACTGTATTTATTCATCATAAAATTAGTAAGAAACAATGTCAAAAAATTTATCAGAATTATCCGCAAGACAAGGGTTAGAGAACAACTTATTTGAAAATTTGGGACGAACAAACCCGGATAAAAATCAAATTGCCAAAAACTTCTTAATTGGTGACTCATCCGTCACTGGGACCATGAGCTTTTATGATTTTCTAAAAGACGAGAACAAAGACAAAAAAGTCTATGTTTGTAATGGTTCGGCTTGTTTGTGTGCTGGTACCCAAGATAAATTAATCCAACAACTAGAACAACACTACGATACAAATGAAATTGGCCACATGACATGTTTGGGCCGTTGTCATGAAAACAAGGCTTTTCATATCGATGGCCAAAACTATTCTGGATTATCTGATAATCAAATCAATGCGGTTATAATTAATAAAGAAAGTGATTTCAGCAAAGACAAATACAGTTGTGAAAGTATTGGTGAAAAAGTATTGACCAAAAAACCATTGATGGCACAACAAATAATGACGGCTTTTGTTCAGTTAACAAAACAAAATAAAAGCCAAACACTCAATGAAATAAAGAAATCACAATTGCGTGGGCGTGGTGGTGCAGGATTCCCCATTGGTTTTAAATTAGAATCGGCCATGAAAGAAGATTCCGAAATGAAATACATCATTTGTAATGCTGATGAAGGCGATCCAGGTGCTTATTCTGATCGTTACTTGCTTGAGCAACAGCCCTATTCTGTTCTTTTTGGCATCATGCTCAGCGCTTATATTGTTAAAGCCCCTTATGGGATTTTGTATATTCGTGCGGAATATCCTGAGTCAATCACAATAATTAATCAAGCCATTGAAACATTAGCACCGATGATTGATGCGATCGATTTTGATTTTAAATTCAAACTTATCAGCGCTCAAGGGGCCTATATTTGCGGGGAAGAAACAGCCTTAATCAATTCAATTGAAGGCCAGCGTCCAGAAGTACGAACCCGACCACCGTTTCCAACCCAACAAGGTTTATTCAATAAACCAACAGTGGTCAATAATGTAGAAACTTTAGCCAGCCTTTATGCCATTATTGAAAATGGTGGTGATCATTATGCAGCATTCGGAAATGAATTGTCTACTGGTACAAAATTGGTATCGCTGGATTCGTTTTTTAATAAACCTGGTATATACGAAGTTGAAATGGGCACGGCCCTTACCGATGTTTTCGAAAAGCTTGGTGGTGGATTCAAACAAGCCATTAAAGCCGTACACATAGGAGGACCATTGGGTGGTATTGTACCTGTAGAAAAATTTATAGATTTAAACATCAGTTTCGAATCTTTTGCCAGTAATGGCTTTCTTCTCGGTCATGCATCTGTTGTCTGCATCCCACAAGATTTTCCAATGATTAAATACTTACAGCACCTGTTTGAGTTTGCTTCTTATGAAAGTTGTGGAAAATGTTTTCCGTGTAGATTGGGCACAAAACGTGGTGAAGAATTGTTTACAAAAGCCATTGATCAGGATTTAAAGATTGAAAAGAACTTGTTGAATGATCTATTGGACACTTTAGAACAAGGGTCATTGTGCGCTCATGGCGGTGGTATTCCATTACCAGTAAGAAACACATTAAAATACTTTGAGGGTGAATTGGAAGCCTATTTCCAATAAAGACTTTTGTTTTCATTGAGAGTTTTGAATAGTATGCTAATAATAGATGAAATTTAGAATTAACTGACGTATCATATCTCTTTTTTAAACATGTCAAAAAACATATAGGGGACAACTATGGGTTTACTTAAAGGCAAAAAAGCCTTAATCGTTGGCGTTGCCAGCAACCGTTCTATAGCTTGGTCAATTGCCGAAGCTTTTCACCGTGAAGGCGCAGAAATTGCTTACACATATCAAAATGATAAATTACTCAAACGCGTAGAAAAAATTGCCGCAATTACTGGTTCAAACATTATGTTGCCATGCGATGTAACCAGTGATGAAGAAATCGATAATGTTTTCTCAGAATTGGCTAAAGTTTGGGATGGAATTGACATTATCATTCATTCTGTTGGTTTTGCTCCACGTGAGTTACTCCAAGGTGATTATTTACAAAACTTAACACGTGAAGGCTATCAAACAGCCATGGACATTAGTTCATATTCATATGCCGCATTAGCTAAAGCTGGTCGTGAAATGATGAAAGGACGCAATGGCTCTATGCTGACATTAAGTTATTTGGGCGCTGTAAAAGCCATGAGTAATTACAATGTCATGGGTGTTGCCAAAGCTGCACTTGAAGCCAATGTTAGATACATGGCCTACTCTTTAGGAGCAGATGGAACACGTGTTAATGCCATTTCTGCCGGACCGATTAAAACCCTTGCTGCCTCAGGTATCGGAAATTTCAAGAAGATGTTAGATCATGTGGCTGAAAAATCACCATTGAGAACCACTGTTTCACAAGAAGATGTTGCCAATACAGCCACATTCATGTGTTCGGATTGGGCCAAAGGCATAACCGGAGAAATCACATATGTTGATGCAGGTTATAACATCATGGGCATGACAGGCTTAGACTCAGATTAAGAGTTAGTCATTAATAATGAAAGATTTAGTCAATCTAATTAATGTAGATTCTAAACATGAAATCCACAATAAATTCATCAATAACTTGCCGTTTAAACACGTGGTTATTGATGATTTTTTTAAGTCTGAATATTGTCAAAAGCTGCTTGAAGAATTCCCGAATTTTGATGAGAAATTGGCCACAAATGAAAATGGAGAAGTGGGCAGAAAAGCCGTTCACGAACACATTACTGATTTGGGTGAAAATTTTACCAAACTCGATGCATTGGTTAAGAATAAAGAATTTATCCAATTAATTGAAACCTATACTGGTATCGAAGGTTTACATTTTGATCCGCACTATTTTGGTGGTGGCACTCACAATAATCTAGAAGGACAAGATTTAGATCCACACGTTGATTTTACCAATCACCCCATTACAGGTGAACACAGGCGCTTAAATTTGATTGTCTATTTGAATCATGAATGGGAAAAAGATTGGGGCGGCAATATTGAATTACACAAAAATCCAAGACTAGAACCGGATCAAGATGAAATTATCAGTGTTAAACCATTGTTCAATCGCGCAGTTATATTTGAAACCAACAATATCTCATGGCACGGCTTTCCCAGAATAACCCTGCCTGAAGATAAAAAACACATTTCTAGAAAATCCTTTGCCTTGTATTATTACAGCAAAGAAAGAGAAAATAAAACCCAAACACATTCTACTATTTATGTAGAAAGACATTTGCCACAACACATAAAAGTTGGAGTCACTTTAACTGAAGAAGATGTTCAGGAAATCAAGACTCTATTAGCCAGACGTGACCAACACTTAAAAAGACTGTATGGTTATATCACTGAATTAACTGGAAAAACGGCAGGATTAAAATACAAAGTATCTGTCTCTTATACACATCTCCGAGCCCACGAGACAGGCAGAA
>CAJXVJ010000097.1 GCA_913061105.1 uncultured Alcanivoracaceae bacterium
CGAGATTTCTGCCTGTCTCGTGGGCTCGGAGATGTGTATAAGAGACAGCCTCCAATGTTTCATTGGTGGTGTAATGGAAATAATCGTAACTGTTATCCAATTGACTCATGTCATATTCTGGAATTGAAGTATAAATTTCATCTTGAGCATAAGGCATGAGAGGACGGGCATTACAAAATTTTTGGGCTTCAATTATGGCTGACTTTCCCCAATGACCATGAACAAAATACATGGCTTTTCCTGTTAAGCTTGAAAAACTCATGGGCATCATTGAATACTGTAATCGGGCTCCACCTGGAGTCATTAATATATCGTATTCATCAGGGACTTGTAGAATCTCTCGGATTAATAATTCTGTTTCTTTGACTAAGTTTCTAAACAAAGGACCACGGTGTGAAATTTCCATGACAGATGAACCGGTTCCTTGCCAATTAGGGATGTCATCAATAATTTGTGCTTTAACAGAATCTGGAATCATGGCTGGCCCAGGTGCAAAGTTATAGGTTTTTTTCTCTTCTTTATTCATAATGTTATAAATTTGTGAAAGCTTAAGTTATTAATTGTGTTCTAATACATAATATTAAAAACACAGCATATTTTCGGATAATACCATGAAATTTAGAAATATCATTAAAGAGAATGAAGTCACAGATGAAATACTTTATAAATCTCGACGCAAGTTCATTAAATCAGCATCAATTATTGCAACAGGTTCATTGTTGGGACAATCTGCTGCCAATGCCTTTGAAATTGGCCAGCACGAAAGTATTAGTAAATATAACATAAAAAACGAAGACATCACCGCAAAAAAATATGCCTCCACTTATAATAATTTTTATGAGTTTAGTACATCAAAAGATGCTCCACATACCATGGCCCATACATTAAAGACTGAGCCATGGAATGTTGAAATTTCTGGCCATGCCAATAAAACAGGTGTGTTCGATTTAGATGACATCATGAAAAACCAGCAAGTCGAAGAAAGAATATACCGTTTCCGATGTGTAGAAGCCTGGTCAATGATTATTCCATGGTTGGGTTTTAGGTTATCTGATTTGATCAAACAATTTGAACCAACTTCTAAAGCAAAATATGTCTATTTTGAAACATTAGAAGACCCAAAGCAGATGCCAGGACAAAACCGCAGAACCATACCTTGGCCATACAGAGAAGGTTTAAGAATGGATGAAGCCATGAATGAATTGGCTTTTATGGCTGTAGGCATGTATGGAGAGAAATTACCAAATCAAAATGGTGCACCCTTGCGCCTGGTATTGCCTTGGAAATATGGTTTTAAAAGCATTAAATCTATCGTAAAAATATCATTTTTAGAACATGAACCTGTTAATTCATGGCAACAAATTGCCAAGTCAGAATATGGTTTTTTTGCCAATGTAAACCCTGAAGTAGACCACCCAAGGTGGTCTCAAGCAACAGAACGCCGTATTGGATCAGGTTTTTCTCTTTTTAATCCTCGAATCGATACATTAAAATATAACGGATATGGTGATTATGTTGCAGATATGTACAAAGGCATGGATTTAACAAAATATTTTTAATATTTATCAGACAGGTAATAAGCAACCTATGAAATAGAATTATTTTTTACTTTTTAATGTGATTCATGGGTTGTGTAAACACACTTATAGTATCATGATTGGTATGAGTCAATCATTGCAAATAATTATAACCTTAAAGAAAACACTGAAAGCCAAGGGCCTTAAGTACATAGATGTGGCCAATCATCTATATATGTCAGAATCCAGTATCAAAAGGCAATTCACGCAAGGGGATATATCCTTGAGCCGTTTGGAAAAAATATGCGAAATGTTGAGTATGGACATTACTGACTTGTTGGAATTGGTACAACTTGAAGGTGTGCATTTGGAACAACTCACTATACAACAAGAAAGGAAACTGGTTTCTGATACTAAGTTGATGTTGGTGACTGTATTGGTACTAAATAATTTAACATTTGAACAAATTTTCGATCTTTATGATTTCGAAAAACCTGAATTGATTAAGTATTTATTACAATTAGAAAAAATCAACTTGATTCAGCTAAAACCAGATAACAAAATCAAGCCACTTGTGAGTCGTACATTTGAATGGCAAAAAAATGGCCCGATTCAAAGGTACTTTGAGACTCATATCCAAGATGACTTTTTTTCATGCCAATTTGATCGTGCAGGTGAAATTAGGGTGGTTATCAATGGCATGTTATCTAAATCTTCAACACAAACAATGCACAAAAAAATTAAGCAATTGGCCAAGAGTTTTAATGATTTTGCCTTTAAAGATCAAAACTTAGGATTTCAACAAAGGTTCGGAAGTACTTTTGTATTGGCACTTCGTCCTTGGGAATTGCCTGAGTTTGGCAAATACCGCAGAGTTAAAAACAACAAAATATTTAGATAATATATGAGATATTTGAGTAGCTATGACAACATATGTAATAGGTGACATTCAAGGCTGTTATGATGCTTTGATGAAATCGCTCAAGAAAATCAAATTCAACCCAAAATCAGATAAAATGATTTTTTGTGGTGATCTTGTTAATCGGGGTGGGCAATCATTACAGGTTTTGAGGTGGGTTTATAAAAATAAAAAATGCTGCAAGGTTGTTCTTGGAAACCACGACCTCAGTCTTTTGGCTCATTATTATGTGCCAAAGTTTAGAAAAAAGAAAAATAAAGAATTCACTGAAATTTTTCAAGCCAAAGATTGTAAGAAATTAATGAAATGGCTCAAAAATCAAAAACTGCTTATTCACAACAAACGAAATAATAAAGTCATAGTACATGCAGGTATTTACCCAAAATGGAGCTTAAAAAGGGCCAAAAAAGAAGCCAAAAGAATAGAAATAATACTAAAGAATAATCACATTGTTTTTTTCAAAAACATGTATGGAATCAAACCGAATCATTGGAAAAAATTCATTAAAAGTTTTGATAGGGAAAGGTTCGTACTTAATAGTTTAACCAGAATGCGTTATTTGTATAAAAATTCAGGTTTAAATTTTAATGCCAAAGGTGGTGTTAAGAACCATTCTAAGTTAATTCCATGGTTTAAATATAAAAAAAGGGTGAAGCTAAAACCCCAAATAATATTCGGGCATTGGTCTTCTTTAGGATTGTATTCTGATAAAAATGTTATTTGTTTAGATACAGGGAAAGTATGGGGTGGCAAATTAACCATTCTTAAGTTACGTCCGACAAAAATTAAATCCATAAAAAATTCAAAACATATTGTTCAAATATAAGGTTATCATTTAACATACACCTATGAAAATATTTGCACCCGTTAGTATAGGAAATTTTTCAGTTGGGTTTGATTTATTGGGCTTAGCCATATCGCCTATTAATGGTGAATTGTTAGGCGATATTGTCACAGTCAAAGCCTCTGAAACATATAAGCTCAGTTGTTCAGGTGAATATTCTGATGTGTTGCCAAGTGACACTTCAGAAAACCTTGTTACATTGGCACATGATTTATTTATGGAAAAAATGGCATTAAAAGGTCTGCCAATTTCAACAGTTTCCTTACATTTAGATAAAAGACTACCTGTAGGCAGCGGGTTGGGTTCTAGTGCTGCATCAACGGTTGCTGCTTTGTATGCATTAAATCACTTTTTTGGTGATGCCATGAGTATCGATGATTTATTGTTTATGGCTGGCCAATTAGAAGGTGAGATCAGCGGTTCCATTCATTATGATAATGTTGCTCCTTGTTTATTAGGTGGATTACAGTTGATGACAGATGTAACACAACAACCCTGTGTTTCAATTCCATTTCCTGAATCATGGCAGTTAGTGGTGAGTTACCCTGGAGTAAAAGTAGCTACCAAAGAAGCCCGTGATATATTGCCTAAACAAATAGATTTGGCCACAAGTATTAAATTCGCTCAAAATTTGTCTGTTTTTATCCATGCATTGCACAGTAATGACGAAGCCTTGGCAGCATCAGTACTGTTTGATGTTATTGCAGAGCCTTCTAGAAAAGGTTTAATTCCTGGATTTGAAAGTTACCGTGATTATTCTAAGAGCATGGGGGCATTGGCCTTTGGCATATCTGGATCTGGCTCAACGGTTTTTGCAATTTCAAATAAATTGGAAGTGTCTAATAAAATTCAAAAGTATGCAGTGAAAAATTTCTGCCAAAAAGGCGGTTTTAGCCACATTTGTAAAGTTGATAATTTTGGTGTTCGCCAAGTCGAAGACATAATGGAAGATAAATAAGAATATAATGAAACTATATAATTTAAAAATTGCTACACAACAAGTTGACTTTAAACAAGCAGTCATTGAAGGTATTGGTCAAGATCGCGGGCTGTTTTTCGTTAAAAGATTTAAGCCATTGGAAAATCTTGATGAAATACTAGGGATGGAATTTGTTGAAAGAAGCAGCCATATTATTCATCATTTGATTGATGGCGAACTACCATACCAACAAGTTAATGATATGGTTAAAAGCGCCTTTGATTTTGATGTCCCTATGCATAAGATCACTGACAATGTCACTTGTTTAGAACTGTTTCATGGCAAAACATTGGCATTTAAAGATTTTGGTGCGAGATTTATGGCCCAATGTGTGGCAGCCTTTAATAAAAAAAACAATGTGACTATATTAACAGCCACTTCTGGTGATACTGGTGCAGCTGTGGCCCATGCGTTTTATAAAATACCAGGCATAAATGTCAAGATACTGTATCCAAAAGGCAAGATTTCAAATCTTCAAGAGAAATTGTTTTGTACCTTAGGAGAAAACATAGAAACTTATGCAGTAAAAGGAGATTTTGATGACTGTCAGCGCATGGTAAAAGCAGCATTCGATTCACAAGAAATTCGTGATAAACACAATCTAACTTCAGCCAATTCAATCAATATAAGCAGATTATTGGCACAAGTATGCTATTACTTTGAAATTGTCAGTAAATACTATGATGATGATTTAGTGGTTTCAGTACCCAGTGGGAATTTTGGAAATTTAACCGCTGGATTGATTGCCAAACAAATTGGAGCACCTATAAAAAGATTTGTCGCAGTAACCAATGCCAATGATACGGTTCCACGTTATTTAATTGAAAACACGTGGTCCCCCAATAAAACTGTAGAAACCGCTTCAAATGCCATGGATGTCAGTGATCCAAGTAATTGGCCAAGGGTAATGTCTTTATTTAATAACGACTTAGATGAATTAACTCAAGTTGTTTCAGCTCAAATTAAAACAGATAAACAAACCTATGATGCCATGAAAGATTTGCAAAACTTAGACTATATTGCTGAACCACACACAGCCATTGCTTATGCTGGGTTAATAGACTCATTGCAGGAAGGTGAACAAGGAGTATTTGTTTCAACCGCTCACCCAAGCAAATTTATAGAAACAGTTGAAGAGGTTTTATCTGTTGATATTGAATTGCCAAAAGCTTTAAATGAAGTTAAAAACAAAACAAATTTATCAACAACTATTACCAATGATACAGGTAAGTTCAATGCTTACCTGTTAAAATAAAGCAATCTAAATTCAAAGAGAAAAATAATGAGTAACGTAAGACAAATTCAACCAGAACAACAATTCCCAGTTAAAACAGCAGTCATTGCTGTTGTTATTTTGTTGTTATTATTTTTAGCATCAAAAGCCTACAAAACTGTTCCCGTCGGCCATGTATCAGTGGCGACGATATTTGGTAAAATTGTTGAGAAAAGTTATCCTGAAGGATTACATTTTCCTGTTAATCCATTATATGATTGGAACGATTTTGATGTGCGTGAAAAATCACACAAAGAACAAGCACAAGTGCCTTCACAAGACCAATTACAAACTTCAATTGATGTGAGTGTACAGTTCCGTTTAAATGGTGCAAACGTTTCAAAAATGTTACAAACAACAGGTGGCATGGAACAATTATTAGAAGTGCAACTGGTGCCAAAGTTACGTTCTTTGCTACGTGAACAAGGTAAAACAATCAAACGTGCGGAAGATTTCTTTTTAGAAGAAACTCAAGATAAGTTACAAACAGCTTTATTGTCAGGACTACAAGAATATTTAGAACCTAAAGGTGTTATTGTTTCTGCAGTGTTGATTCGTGATATTACTTTACCAAATTTTATTACTAAAGCAATTGAGTCTAAAAAAGAACGTGAACAAGAAGTTGAGAAACAAAAAGCTGAATTAGAGCGTTTTAGAACAGAACAACAACAAAAAATTGCACAAGCTGAAGCTGAAAGAAAAGCTGCAGAAGAATTTGCAAAACAAAAAATAATTCTGGCAGATGCACAAGCTTATGAAATTAGAAAGATTAATGAAGCAGTAGGAAATAATCCAAGTTATATTAAATTACAATCTTTAGAAGCTTTAAAAGAAATCTCAAAAGATCCAGCTTCTAAGATTTACTTTATAGACAGTGATTCACCACAACCATTACCATTAATGCACTTATCTGATAAAGATTAACTTTTATATCACTTTATAAAGTTACAGTATCTTCGTTTTAAAATGGTCAATTACACTTGTAAAATCACATTTTTAGCCTTGATACTGTACCTTTATAAAGCAATCTAAGAAGTTAATTTGCAACACTATGAATTCCTATGTGTAATAGTTTAAAATAACCTTATGAAATTTGATTAAATTAATATGAAAAAACTCACTGATTTAAAAGTTCGATTTGTTGGTGCTGGTAATATGGCAACCAGTTTAATTGGTGGGTTAATTAATCGTGGTTTTATGCCATCTCAAATTAGAGCCAGTGACCCTGGTGGGCACCAGAGACAAGCTGTAACAGAAAGATTTGGGGTGCAAACATTTGATGATAACAATGCACATTTTGGGATTCCAGATGTAGTTGTGTTTGCTGTTAAACCACAAATCATGAAAAAAGTTACCTTGGATGTGGCCAATAGCATAGCTGAAACTGGAGCTCTGGTTATATCAATTGCTGCAGGAATTAAAGTTAAGCACTTGGAAAGTTGGTTATCAGATGATACAGCGATAGTCAGAACCATGCCCAACACACCAGCTTTAATTGGTGAAGGAGCTACTGGTTTGTATGCCAATCAAAATGTTAACAAAACACAAAGACGTTTAACTGAGAGTATTATGGATTCGGTGGGTATTTCTCATTGGGTCGATAAAGAATTTAAAATCGATGTAGTCACAGCTTTGTCAGGAAGTGGTCCAGCGTATTTCTTCTTGTTTATGGAATACATGCAAAAAACAGCGATTGAATTAGGCTTGTCACCAGAAGTTGCTGCAAAATTAACAGAACAAACAGCCTTAGGATCAGCCATTCTGGCACAACGCAGCCCTGATGATATAAAAGTGTTGCGTGAGAAAGTTACTTCGCCAAAAGGCACCACTGAAGCTGCGTTAAAATCATTTAATAACAATGATTTAGAGCGAACAATTAAACAAGCAATAAATGCTGCAAATGACAGGTCTAAGCAACTTTCTGACGATTTTTCATGAAAAATGTCCACCTGGCAATTTATGATAAAAAAAATGCTGGAATAGCCAGTGCTGCATTGCATCTCAAACCTGATACTGTCATCTTGTTACACCGCAAAAATCATGACATAGAGGGGATTAAATCAGTATTACATGGCCGTGGAATCAAATGCCAAAGTGAAATGGTATCTTTTGACCCACAACAGATACGCAATATATTGAAACATATATTCAATGAGAATAAGGACAACACTTTAGTATTTAACGCATCCTCTGGCTACCGAATGATGGTTTTGGTTACCCTAGAACACTTTACTTCGCAATCAATGAATGCCTTTGTGGTTGATAAATTCACCAATACATTGCATTGGTTGCATCCATCACAATCAGATTCACTAATACTAGATTCTCAATTGAAAACAGCTGAATACTTGAAGCTTTTTTCATCACAAGTATTGAACAAGGGAAAAACCACAGCTGAAACCCAAGCAAGGCAAGAGTTAACAGCATGGTTGGTTGATAACATTGATATTTTTGGTAGCTCATTAGCGGCAATGAATCACATTGCAATGCGTGCAGATGTGACTCTACAATATCACATGGATAAACACCATTCGCGAAAAAAACACCTTCAACAAATTTTGTCGCGTTTTGCAGATGTAGGAATACTAAATATAAAACACCACAATGTGGTATTTAAAGACGAAGAGAGCCGATTTTATGCCAATGGTGGTTGGCTAGAAAATCACGTTTATAGTTGTCTGTACCAGATGAGAAATTCTAGATCATGCATCAGTGATTTGTCCAAAGGGATGGAAATTGTTAGGGCACAAGGCACGGTTAAAAATGAAATTGATGTCGTTGCCATGGCCAATAATAAACTGCATTTAATTGAATGTAAAACCCGAAAATTTACCAATAAAAACCATGCAAATACTCCTGGTGCTGATGCGATATATAGATTAGATACTTTAAAAGAATCTATGGGAGGCAATTCAGGGAAAGCCATGTTAGTCAGCTACCAAAAACTCAGTCGATACACAGAACAACGAGCCAAAGATTTGGGTATTTATTGCTGCTCCTATAAACAATTAAAGCAATTAAAAGAACACCTGTATAAATTTATAGATTCAAATTAGGTTAATTAATTTGATACCAATATATACTACTTTCCCAAAATTATGATAAATTCCTTTATCAACAATACTAATATTAAATAAACATGTCAAAAACAAAGATTCAAATGTTCACCGATGGCTCATGCCTTAATAATCCAGGACCTGGTGGTTGGGCTGCTTTATTGCGCTTTAATGGTACCGAAAAAACTTTCACTGGTGGTCAAAACAAAACTACAAATAACCAGATGGAGTTAATGGCAGTAATTGGTGGTTTAAAAGCGCTAACAAAACCCTGTGATATTGAATTATACACAGATTCTAAGTATGTATTGGATGGTTATACAAAATGGTTAGTTGGTTGGAAAAAGCGGGGATGGAAAAAATCTGATAAAAAGCCTGTATTGAATAAAGAGTTTTGGGTAGAGTTAGACGAACTTGCCAGTGATCATGATATCAACTGGCATTGGGTAAAAGGCCACAGTGGGCATGCAGAAAACGAAATAGTGGACGATTTGGCCCGTTATGAAGCAGAAAAAATAAAAGGCAGTGACATATGATAAAAACTGGCAGGCAGATCATGTTGGATACTGAAACAACTGGAATCTCAATACAACAAGGTAACAGAGTGTTGGAAATTGGTGCTGTTGAAGTTGTAGACCGTGAGTTAACGGGTTCTACTTATCAGCAGTATATAAATCCGGAACGTGAAAGTGAGCCAGGCGCATTAGAAGTTCATGGCATAACAACAAAATTCTTGAGTGATAAACCTGTGTTTTCTCGTATCGTGGATGATTTCATTAGATATGTCAAAGGTGCAGAGCTTATTATTCATAATGCTCCTTTTGATGTTGGGTTTATTAATAACGAATTTAGACTGTGTGGTCACGATGTAAAAATACAAGATATCTGCACGATTACTGATTCTTTGGATTATGCAAGAAATAAACATCCAGGTGCGCGTAATTCATTAGATGCATTGTGTAAAAGATATGGCGTTGTAAATGAGCACCGTACATTACATGGCGCATTACTTGATTCTCAAATATTGGCAGAAGTCTATTTGATGATGACAGGTGGTCAGACTAAGTTAGACTTAGATGCTAACAATAACAGTGATTCTGCTACTGGATTATCATTAGATTTAGATAACCTTCCACCTTTGAAAATAATTAAAGCCAATACTCATGAACTGGAACAGCACCAAAAATGGTTAAGTAAATTGTCAGATGATGGAAAAAAACCTTTTATATACCATTCTGAAAATTAGATCAATAAAGTATTATGTTTGAAAAATTAAAAGCCAAACTTGAGAAACTTGCAGAAGCACAAAGACAACATTACACAATTGAAACCAGTCAGTTTAATGACCCAATTGCTGATAAAACAGATTGGTGGCCATTAAAGCCTGGTGGGTCAAGTTTTAAAACAAGCAGATTAAATAAACTGTCTTCAAGCCAAATGAAATACCAGCTTTCAACAGGAGGTAAATTATTTATTGGATTGTTTGGAGTGATTGGATCTATCGTAGGTATAATTGGAATGTTGATGCTAATTGATAGGACAAGTGCAGGTTTTTTCCTTATTATATTTGGCTGTATTTTCACTGGTGCAGCCATTCTACTGTATAAATTTATGGCTAAATCAGTTTTTTTCGATGGAACCATGGGTATTATTTGGAAGGGAAATAAGCAGCCAAAATTTGCCGGGCAACATAATGCCACTGATGACAATTTAATTTATTTTAATGATATCTACGCGATTCAAATATTATCTGAAAGGGTAAGGAGCAGTAAAAGTAGTTTTACAAGTTATGAAATTAACATGGTGCTAAAAAATGGCACAAGAATAAATATTGTAGACCATGGAAAGCACTCTCAAATACTGATTGATGCTGAAGAAATCTCAACATTTATAGGTAAACCCATATGGGATGTTAGTTAGTGATGAGAATGTGCCAAAACTTAAAATTGTATACTGAGTCACAAAAAATCAAAATATCATAAAAAGTGTTATACAATAGTGAGTTGTTACATTATCTTAATTTAATTACGTATTATCCATATTATATAACAAGGTCGGGGGACTGATGTTAAAAAGCTTTGCAAAATCTCATATTGGTCAAAGGAAGAACAATGAAGACAACTTTCTTGTTGATGAAGAAATGGGCTTGTATATTGTTGCTGATGGAGTCGGCGGCTTAAATAAAGGTGAAATAGCATCTAAACTGGCTTGTGATGTTGTGTATGATGGTATTTTAGCTGGTGACAGTTTAAAAGATTCTATTTATACAGCGCACCGTAGAATTGTTAATGACATAAAAGCAGACAATCAAAAACAAGGAATGGCTACCACTATTGTTGCCGTACTTTTTAATCACAATGCGTATGAAATAGCTTGGGTAGGTGACAGTCGTGTCTATCTTTGGGATAAAAAATTACAATTGATAACACGTGATGATTCCTATGTGGAACTGTTATTAGAAAATGGTCACATAACTGTTGATGAATTAGAAACACATCCAGATAGGAACATCATTTCACAAGCTTTAGGAATAGAAAGAAAAGAAATCCGAATTCACAGTAATTTTGGCAGCCTAGAAGAGAATCAAACATTATTAATATGTTCTGATGGCCTGTATACAATTGCCAAAGAAACTGACATTATCCAATGTATGAAAAAATATAACAGTGTTACTGAAATCACTGAAAATTTAGTCAATAAAGCAGTAGAAAAAGATGGCAAAGACAATATTTCTCTGGTTTCAATACAATTAGACACAGATCAAACATCACAAAATGAAGATGAGGTCAACCATCCCATTGTCTTTAGAGAATATGACAATGAAACTGGCAATTATTCTGTCAATGTTTTTTCAAAAAATAAATATGATGATGAAGTGGAAACTGATCCAGAGTTAATCGATCAAACTACTTTTACCGACATGTCTCAAGGTGAACGCGAATTATTAGATTCTGCTGCCCAAGAGCAACCGGTTAAAAGTGATGAATCAAAATATACGATTCCACTTATATTGGTATCTATCATTATATTTATTGGTATCTACATGTTTAAATACAATTAACTCAAATTAATGGCGCTTATCTGTTTGCTCTAAGGTTATTAAAATAAAACTTATTTAACTGTGTTAATAAATTGAGTAACAGCTGATTCAAGCTTGATAACAGATTGTTTTATCTGTGATTCATCATTAATCAACATTTTTGACAAATTTTTCAATTCATCATCAAGTTCCATTGCACCAAAAGTTGTGCTTGAACCTCTTAATTTATGAATAATTTGATGGCACTCATTGTAATCCTTTTGATTGATTGATTGTTTTAATAAAGTGATTTGTAATGGAATGTCTTTTAAAAACATACCAATTAATTTATCCAAAATTTCTTTATCATTGTAAGTGTATTTGAGTGCCTTTTCTTGATCATAAACTTTTAAAATAGGTTTTTCTTTTTTACAGAATTTTTCGATATTGTGCTTTAATTGTTTAGGGCTAACTGGTTTTAGAATAAAACCATTAAATAAATCACTGTTCTTATTTGTATTGCTTTCAGCAGAAATCGCAAGAATGGGAGTGTTTTTGTGTTTATTAATTTTACGGATTTTCGATGCTGCTTGATTTCCATCCATCTCAGGCATTCTGATGTCCATAAAAATGATATCAAAAGTGGTATCATTTGCATAGTCAATAGCCTCAAATCCATTCTCAGCTAAGGTTACTTGATAACCGAATTTGTTAAGTGCCATAAAAAAATATTGGCGATTGATTTGGTTGTCATCTACAACCAGAATATGAATATTATCTGACATCCTGTCTCTTATACACATCTGACGCTGCCGACGATCTACTCTGTGTAG
>CAJXVJ010000098.1 GCA_913061105.1 uncultured Alcanivoracaceae bacterium
GAGATTTCTGCCTGTCTCGTGGGCTCGGAGATGTGTATAAGAGACAGCATCAAGATGGACATGACCTGCTAGCGTTGAACCATTAGCGATTATGATGTTATCTTTTAATATACAATCATGGGCAATGTGAACATATGCCATAATCCAGTTATTGTTGCCAATTTTTGTCACTGAATTATCATCGATTGTACCACGATTTATTGTGACGTATTCCCTGATGGTGTTGTTATCACCAATTAATGTTCTGGTGGGTTCATCATTGTATTTTTTATCTTGGGGTTCTTCACCGATTGAAGAAAATTGAAAAATACGGTTATTTTTACCAATATCAGTGTGCTTAGAAATTGTTACATGAGATTTGATTTCAGTTCCTGCACCTATGGTCACATCTTCTTCAATGATGCAATAGGCACCAACTTTCACATCTGATGCAAGTTTAGCACCAGGATCTATGATTGCTGTTTTATGAATTAAATCACTCACAACTAACTTTTACTCGCACAGAGTAACTCCGCTTTGGCTACTACTTTTCCATCTACTTTTGCTTGGCAAACATATTGAACCATATTCCGCATTGTTCTTTTAATTGATACACATAAATGCAGTTGATCACCTGGAATAACTGTTTTTGTAAACTTTGCTTTATCCACTTTAACCAAATAAAATATATCGCTTTCATTTTGTAAGTCACCAATCGCTAACCGAGATAATATTCCTGATGCTTGTGCCATGGCTTCGATTATTAATACACCAGGCATGACTGGGTGATTAGGAAAATGGCCGTTAAAATGTGGCTCATTAAATGTCACATTTTTAATGGCAGTTAGGTGCTCTCCCAATTTGTAGTCAATCACTCGATCTACCAATAAAAAAGGATACCTATGGGGCAATAATTTTAATATTCTTTCTACTTCAACTGTATCAAGTGTGTTGTTTTCTTCTGTCATCAATTATTCTCTATTCTTTTTCTCTAAGATAGCAATGCGCTTTGCTATCTTATCTAGTTGTTTTATTCGTACAGCACTTCTACGCCATTCATGTGTTTCTTGTAATGGTGAAACTGAACTGTAGCTGCCTGGTTTTTTTATAGATCGGGTTACTAAAGCCATCGATTGCAATGTGACTCCATCACACACTTCAAGATGACCAATAATACCTACTCCACCACCAATCAGGCAATTTTTTCCTATTTTTGCAGATCCTGCAACTGCTGAACATCCTGCCATAACAGTGTGTTTTCCAATACTAACATTATGGGCAATCTGAATTTGATTGTCTAATCTTACATCATCTTCAAGAATTGTATCATCCATTGTACCTCGGTCTATTGTAGTATTGGCCCCTATTTCACAATCATTTCCAATTCTAACACCGCCCATTTGCGGCACTTTTATCCATCCATCTACATCTCTTGCAAGACCAAATCCATCCGCACCAATTATTGCTCCAGGATGAATGATAACTCTGTCACCAATTTTACAACCATAAATAATAACAGCATTGGGTTTAATTATACAGTTTTTCCCAATCACACAATCATTGCCTATTGTGACGCGTGCCTCTAATACTGTTCCAGACAAAACATGACAATTTTCGCCAATAATACACATTGGACCAATGCAGACATTGTCCTCAATTGTCGCTGATTTTGCTATGACTGATGTAGAGTGAATACCTTTTACAGGTTTATCATTGTGCTGAAACAAACTGGCAATTTTTGCAAAAGCAACATATGGATCTGCAGCAATAAGTTTGTTCCCTGCAAAACTATCCTTCATTTCCTCAGTAACTACAATCACACCAGCATTTGATTCTTTTAATTGTGATGTATATTTAGTGTTGGCTAGGAAACTCAGTTGTTCTTGACCTGCTTTGTCTAATGAAGAAACTCCTGTAATACTATCATTTCCATTGCCATCTAATTTTAATTCAAATTGTTGAGCTAAAGCAGATAATTTAATTTTCATCTATCTTGTCTTTCAATATTTGAAGTATCTCTTGGGTTATGTCCATATCATCACTGACGTATAAAATAGCATTAATTAATATGGCATCATAACCATTGTCTTTTGCATATTGGGTCACTATTTCATTCAGTTCTTTTTGAATATCATTTAAAACTTGGTTGTTTCTGATGCTAATGGCATCTTTTAAATCTTCTTTGGCACGGCGTACTTGCCTGTCTAAAATTCTGGCTCTTTCTTGTAAATTGCTTAATTCAGAGAGGGACATGATTGCCCCATCCTTAGTAATGCGATCTTCAAGTCTTTTCAAGTCTGATTCTTTTTGTTCAATATCAGAATATTGTACTTCGAATTCTACGGAAATAGTTGATTGGGCTTTTCTTATCTGTGGTGAGTTATTGATTAATGTTTCCATATCAACAAATCCTATCTTTCCAGCTGCAAATGATGTTCCATTACTGCATATCATTATAAAAAATAATACAAGAAATCTCACATCTGGAAAGTTTAACGGCTTCATACCATATTATTTAATCAGAATGTGTTGCCAAATGCAAATTGAATCGTTTCAGTGTCATCAAATTTATCATCATTAAACGGATATGCAAAGTTAATAATAATTGGGCCAATAGGTGCTTGCCATTTCAATGCAATACCAGTTGAATGTCTAAATTCTCTTGCTTCAAAATCATCGAATTTATCATACACATTACCGAAATCCCAAAACCATGCAAGCCTTGCTGAATTACCAATTTTCCCAAATGGTGTTGGAAAGACCAATTCTACTGAACCAACAGTTTTCAATGCGCCACCAACAGGGTCTCCTTCTCGAGATGTGAGAGGCAAACCACTCGAATCATCATCGCCATTAATACTTGATTTAGGTCCCAATGTATTGTCTCTGTAGCCACGGACTGATTGTACGCCACCTGCAAAGAAATTTTCAAAGAATGGTAATCCATTTGTATCTGAAAAACCGTCACCATACCCAATCTCACCACTTAATGATAAAGTAAGATTATCGGTTAATGGAAATAACTTGTTCGTTTTAGCACTTAACTTATAAAAATTTGCAGAACTTCCTGGTAGAGCCAGCTCAGCACCTAAACGATAAAAAGAACCACGTGTAGGATTAAAGAATCTGTTACGGCTGTCTCTTGACCACCTGGCTTCTGCTTTATAAAATGTAAATGTATTTCTGACTTCAAATGGTATTAAAGAACCTGGACGTGTGCCTTCTGGATCAGTTGGGGGTACAAGTACATTAGACCCTTCTGGTAAACAATCTTCTCCATTCCAATCTACACCCAGTGGTAGAGTTTGTTGAGTTGTATAAGTATAACCACCTAACTCACATAAATCTGAAAATATTAACGGTGCTGTCGAACCCAAAAAGGCTTTTACATTTTTCCTTTCGTACGCCAAACTTGTGAAAATTCTATCGTATTCAGAGATCGGGAAGCTCATGTGCATTCCAAAGCTGCCGTTACTTGAGCTAAATCGTGCAATATTGGCTTCACCAAAATTTGATGTAGAATATTTCATACTGAATCCACGTGTAATGCCTTCATCAGTATAATAGGGGTTTTCATAAAAAACATTCAATTGCTTGAAAAAGCTACTGTTATTCACAGCAAATGATAGTGTATTTCCAGTTCCTAGTAAATTTTGCAATGAAACTGCAACAGAAGTATTTACGCCACTAACCTGCGAAAAACCAACAGAAAATGTAAATTGCCCAGAGTTTCTTTCTTTAACTTTAATAACAACATCAACTTGGTCATCAGTTCCTGGTACTTTAGGGGTGTCAATTTCGACTTCTTCAAAATAGGGTTTTTGCTGCAATCTGATTTTTGATCTTTCAACCAACGATTTTGAATACCAACCACCTTCAAATTGACGTAATTCACGTCGCAATACTTCATCTTTGGTTTTGATATTGCCCTCGAAGCGAATGTTTCTTACATAGACGCGTTTTCCCGGAACTACATAATAGGTCATCCCCACAGTTGCATTTTCTTTGTTGGTTTCAGGTATAGGAGTAATCTCTGCAAAAGCATAGCCCATATTTCCCAAAATAATTTTCATTCTTTCTGCTGAAACTTCAGTTAAGTTTCTAGCAAATGGTTCGCCTTCTTGTGTGATAATAAGTCTTTCGAATAATGATTTATCCACAACCATTTCACCTGTGACTTTCATTTCTCCAAATAGGTAAGGTTGTCCTTCTTCGATATTCGCGGTAATATAAATGTCTTTTTTATCATCACTGATGGTCACTTGAACTGATTCAACATTAAAATCTACGTACCCTCTGTCCATGTAGTAAGATTTTAATGATTCTAAATCTCCATTGAGCTTTTCTTTTGAATACTGATCATCAGATGAATACCATGACAAGAAATTAGTTGTGTCTGATTCAAAAGTATCAATCAACTCTTCGTCAGTAAATACTGTATTACCTACAATTTTAATGTGCTTGATTTTTGCCGCTTTGCCTTCTTCAATATTTATTCTAACTGTAACACGATTTCTGTCTAAATCTCTAACCTTTGGTTCGACCACTACATTGTACTTACCTCTAGAAAAATACTGCCTAGTCAACTCATTTTGTACTCTGTCTAATTGAAGCTTGTCGAAAACTTCACCTTCAACCAAACCAATATCTCTTAATCCTTTTAATAATTCTTCGGTTTTTATCGCTTTATTTCCATCAATGGAAATTGAAGCTATGGCGGGTCTTTCAACCACTTCAATGATCAAAATATTGTCATCTCTTAATATTTTTACGTCACTAAAATATCCTGTTCTAAACAAAGATTTAATAGATCTGGCAACATTTTTTTCAGTTACAGTATCGCCTTTTTCTAAGGGCAAATAAGTAAAGATGGTTCCATGTGAAATCCTGTCTGCTCCATTTAATCGAATGTCTTCTATAACAAATGAATCAAATGCCAAGCTAGCGGTTGTTAAACTTAGTAATGTAAATAATAATAATGATCTAATCATATCTTCTTCTTTGTCTTTTTTTAAATGCGGAAAGTTTAACTCAACTTTCCCGTGTAAATAAATTCAGTCGACTATTTTATGATACTAACCTTAAAATGTCGTTATAAAATGCAATTGACATGAAACTAAGTAGAAAAAGAATGCCTACAGTTTGTCCTTTCAATTGAAATTCCTCTGATAATGGCGATCCTTTTATTTTTTCAAACAATAAAAACAACAATTGCCCACCATCTAACATCGGTATCGGTAGTAAGTTAATAATACCTAAACTTAAGCTAACCAACCCCAAAAACCCTAAAAACCAGGCTACGCCTCTAGTCGCCGAGTCATTTGCTACTTGCGCAATGGTAATCGGTCCAGATATATTTTTCAATGAAGCTTTACCTGTAACAATCTTGCCCATCATTTCAACTGACAATGTTACCATTCTCCAAGTTTCATTTATGGCAGCAGGTATGGCTTCTATGATTCCAAATGAGTCATTAAAAATCAGAGAATTATAAAAATCTAGTGATTCACCATCAACAGGCGGTGGTCCTATGCCTATTATTCTTCTTGATGTGTCATTGTCATCTTCAACAGCAGCAGCAATGGTAACATCTAAAGTATTATTATTTCGTAAAATACTTAATTTTATTTCACCTTCTATGTGTTTATTCAACATTGAAACCACATCATACCAATCATTGGTTATCTCACCATTGACGGATAATATTTTATCACCTTTTAAAACACCTGATAATTGGGCTGGTTTTCCTTCAGCCAATGTATCAACGACATTTGCTCTGGGTACTTTCCAGGAATTCAAGCCTATATGATCAAAAATTTCTGTTTCATCAATACCATCTGGTAATTGAGATAACTTTAACAGTAATTCTTTTTTCTCACCATTTTCTCTTAACACTGTCATGCTAATGTCTTGTTGATCTAACCCATTTGTTATTAATTCTAAAGACACATCTTGCCAAGTGTCTATGGGATAACCGTTGAGTTCAATGATTTGGTCTTTCTCTTGCGTACCTGAAATCAACATGATTTTTGTTGGTGTACCCAAAGTAGGATGTATTTCTACTTTTCCATAAACAAACATCATCCAAAAAACAACAATGGCCAAAATAAAATTGAATGCCGGTCCCGCAATCATAATTAATGCCCTTTGCCAAATAGGTTTAGAATTGTAGGTCAAATGCTGTTCTTCGTCACTGATATAAATATCAGGATCTCGTATATCAAGCATTTTCACATAACCACCTAAAGGTATAGGTGCAATCCCAAAGGTTGTTCCATGCTTATCTTTTGTAGACCAGAAAGTTTTGCCAAATCCAATATTAAAATTAAGTACTTTTACATTAAATCGACGGGCTACCCAGAAATGGCCGTATTCATGGAATGTCACAAGTATGCCTAATGTGACAATCATCCACCAAACTGAACTAATAAAATCAAGCACTTTTCACCCCATAATTATTAATGATTTTGTGGGTTTGCAATCTGATCTCTTTATCTAATTCAATTAAATGATCGACACTTTCAACTGCTTCATTTTTTGATTGTTGCATGATTTGTTGATTGATCTCTGCAATGGCAGTAAAAGGAATTTGATTATCTAGAAAAGCCGCAACACTGGCCTCATTGGCACTGTTTAGAATTGCCATTGATGTGCCACCAGTTGCTATGGCATTTTTGGCCAAAGCCAAACAAGGAAACTTATCATAATCTGGAGATAAAAATTGCAATTCATTGTTGACCAATAAATCAATTAATTTCGCACCAGAAGTGAGTCGTGACCGCATACCCAGCCCATAGGCTATAGGAATACGCATATCTGGCTCACCCAGCTGGGCCAATATTGAACCGTCCTTATAGCACACCAAAGAGTGAACAATGCTTTGTGGGTGAACATGAACATCTATTTCATCAACATTTAAATTAAACAGCCAATGGGCTTCAATGACTTCTAGCCCTTTGTTCATTAATGTTGCAGAGTCAACTGAAATCTTCCTGCCCATGTCCCAATTTGGATGGGCACATGCCATGGCTGGGGTTATTTCACTGAAAGTATTTTTATTGCGATTCCAAAAGGGTCCACCTGATGCTGTTAAAATTATTTTATCAATGTCTTGAGGTGTGTTCCCAACTTGATATGATTCTGGCAAACATTGAAATATGGCATTGTGTTCACTATCGAGAGGAATGATATTGGCATTATTTTGTTTCGCTGCCTTCATGACTATATCACCAGCCATAACCAATGCTTCTTTGTTTGCCAACAAGACATCTTTGCCAGCTTCAACTGCAGCAAGCACAGGTTGCATTCCTGCATTACCGACTATACCAGCGACAACCATATCGACTTCATCAAGTTGACATAGTTTTAATAGTTCATCATTACCTGATAAAACTTGAGTTGGAGAGGATGTCAGCGCTTTATTTAATTCTCCATAACAATTGTCATTGGTACTAATAACATAGGATGGGCTAAATTGATGACACAATTTAACCAACTTGCTTATATTTGAATGTCCTGAAAGTGCCAACACATTGAAGCGATCTGGATGCCTTGAAATGATATCCAATGTGCTATCACCAATTGAACCCGTTGCGCCCAATACCACTACATTTTTAATCTTTTCACTCATATATATGGTAAATAAGTTAAGAAGGCAAAATAAAATGGAGCGGTTGCGATAAGTGAATCAAATCTGTCTAAAAACCCGCCATGGCCTGGTAATAAAAAACCACTGTCCTTTGTATTTGAATGGCGCTTTAACAAACTAGCAAACAAATCACCAATAACGGAAATTATGGCCAGAATTGGAAACACAATTACAAAATAAAGCCAATCATAGCCCATCCATTGAGAGACGAAAAAGGCAAATATTGCGGTAAACACTAATCCACCAATGAGACCTTCAATAGTCTTTCCTGGGCTAATTTGCTTGGCCAATTTATGCTTTCCAAAACTTTTACCAGCAACATAAGCACCTATATCAGCAATCCATACCAAGAAAAACAACACCAATGTGGCTTTTACACCGTATTCAGTATTTTGGTGAATGGCAGTCAATGATGCTCCAAACAACAAAAGAATTCCAACTCCTAATGCATATTTAATACTGTCCTTTTGTTTTCCTTGATTGGGTTTAAATAACCAAATAAAACACAATAACCACAGTACTATTGCTGCTATTAATATTCTTTCAACATCAATAACAATAAAAGAAGCTTGGTTGATAAAGATAACGGCAATTGCTGTTGCAGCAGATATTATCAAAGAATTAATTTTGGCTTTTTTAACAATTTGGCACCATTCATATGAAATCATTAAAGTTAAAAAACCAACAAACAATGTGAAATAAAATTCATTGGCATAAATAATAATGCCTAAAACTATTGGAGCCAAGAGAACTGCGGTGATGATTCTTTGCTTTAGCATTGTTTATTTTCCTTTACTTGTTTTGGTGTTTTACCAAACCTTCTTTCACGTTGGTGATAACTTTCTATTGCTTGGTTAAGGCTCTCTTCATCAAAATCTGGCCACAATGTTGATGTAAAATAGAGTTCAGAATAAGCCATTTGCCACAATAAAAAATTGGAGATTCTCATTTCACCACCAGTTCTAATTAACAAGTCAGGATTGGGTGCTTCATTCATTGACAAATAGCGAGAAAACAAATCCTCATTAATCTCTTTACTAGAAACGTTGTCATCATCGAGCGCTTGAACCATTTTTTTAGCTGCTTGTAATATATCCCAACGACCACCATAATTGACCGCAATAGTTAAAACCATTTTATCATTGTTATGGGTAAGGGCTGCGACTTTATTCATGCGCTTTTGTAATCCATCTGAAAAACGTGATAAATCACCAATAAAATTTAATCTCACGCCATTTTCATGTAATTCAGGCACTTCTTTTTTTAAAGCTCTGGTAAACAACTCCATCAGCATTGATACTTCTTTTTGTGGGCGTGACCAGTTTTCGCTACTGAATGCAAACAGTGTCAGCCACTTTATACCTAGCTTTGAGGATTGACGTATTGTTTTGCGAACAGATTCAACACCAGCTTTATGGCCTGATGTTCTGTATTTGTTTCTTTGGGTTGCCCAACGACCATTGCCATCCATGATGATGGCAACGTGTTTGGGAGATTTTGGAGTGTCTTCTAGCAAAGTTAAATAAGAAATATAATGTGATTATATTTCTAAAAGTTCAACTTCTTTGTTTTTAACCACTACATCAACTTGTGCAACAAATTTATCAGTGGTTTCTTGAACAGAGTCTTCTGAGTTGTGCAACTCATCTTCTGTAATGTCTTTTTCATTAAGCATTAACTTAAAATGCTGATTGGCATCACGGCGAATATTTCTAATCGCAATTTTACAATTTTCACCATAACTGTGTACAAGCTTCACCATTTCTTTGCGTCTTTCTTCCGTCAATGGTGGTAATGGCAATCTTATTACCATGCCAGCACTTACTGGGTTCAATCCCAAAGATGATTTCATGATGGCTTTTTCAATGGGAGCAACCATGTCCTTTTCCCAAGGAGTAATGGTTAAAGTTCGGGCATCAGAAACCGCAACATTAGCCACTTGACTTAATGCGGTGGGATTTCCATAATAATCAACAGATATTCCATCAAGTAATGCGGTATTTGCACGTCCAGTTCTAACACTGGTCAGTTCACTTTTAAGTGAATCTACGCTTTTTCCCATTCTTTCATCTGCATCATCTAATATTTCTTTTATCATGGTTATACCTCTTTCAAATATGTGTTTTAATTTCTTACAATCGTGCCTATTTGATCACCGTTTATGATTTTTAATAGGGCATTTTCTTTGCTCATATTAAAGATTCTAATAGGCATATTTTGATCCCTACACAAAACCACAGCTGCGGTATCCATAACAGCCAATTTTCTTTCGATGACATCATCATATTTCAATTCATCGTATTTTATTGCATCAGGATTACACACTGGATCAGCTGAATAAACACCATCAACTTTGGTGGCTTTTATGACCAATTCTGCGTTGATTTCTATCGCTCTAAGACTCGCAGCTGAGTCAGTTGTAAAAAACGGATTACCAATGCCTGCTGCAAATACTGTAATGTTGCCTTTTTCAAGATGCCTTATGGCCTTTCTGCGAATATAATCTTCACAGACTTCATGTATCTGAATAGCAGACATGACACGTACTTTTGATCCTTGCTTTTCTATGGCATTTTGTAATGCCAATGAATTCATTACCGTAGCCAACATGCCCATGTGATCGCCAGTGACTCTATCAATACCTGATTTTGCCAGACCTGCACCACGAAAAATATTACCACCACCGATTACAATGCCAATTTGCACACCCAGTTTTCTGATCTGATGTATCTCAGATGCAATGCGGTTGATGACCTTAGGATCAATTCCGTAATCCTCCTCGCCCATCAATGCTTCACCACTGAGTTTGAGAAGGATACGTTTAAATTGTGGTTTGTTGTCTTCTATCACTATTTTATTTAGCCACGAGCTTGCGCCATTACCTCTTCAGCAAAATTATCTTCTTTCTTTTCTATGCCTTCACCAACTTCCATTCTTGCAAAAGTTAATACTTTAGCACTTTCTGATTTTAGCAATTTTTCAACTGTCATATCAGGGTTTTTTACAAAAGGTTGGCCATAAAGTGTAATACCAGCTAAAAACTTACGTAATCTACCACCAATCATCTTTTCAACGATTTCAGGTGGTTTGCCACTGTCTTCAACTTGTGCCATTAAAATTTCTTTTTCTTTTGCGACAACATCTGCTGGCACATCATCAACTGAAATAAATTCAGGATTAACGGCAGCAACATGCATAGCTATATCCTTAGCTAAGTCTGTATTATCAGTATTTACATTAACAACAACACCAATTTTAACTCCATGTATATAATGTCCAAAAACACCTTCTTCTGCTACAAATTGTGAAACACGTCTTACTTGAATGTTTTCACCAATTTTTGCAATTAAAGCCGTTCTTGTCACTTCCAATGAATCACCATTAACATCTGATTTCATTAAATCTTCAACACTTTCAGATCCTAATGCCAATGCATTTGCAGCAACTATATCAGTAAATGCTAAGAAACCATCGTCTTTAGCAGCAAAATCAGTTTCGCTGTTTACTTCTACTAATGTGGCTTTTTTACCATCATCTGATGTGATAATTCTTACAACGCCTTCAGCAGCGATACGACCAGATTTTTTGGCTGCTTTTGCAGCACCTGATTTACGCATTTCTTCAATTGCTATTTCGATGTCAGCATTGGCTGCTACCAAAGCTTTTTTACATTCCATCATGCCAGCGCCAGTACGCTGTCTCAATTCTTTAACCATTGCAGCTGTTACACTCATGTTAAATCCTCATAGTTTACGAGATGTTCTCGTTTTGTTTATTAAATATTAAATTAAGGTATGCTTATAACACACCTTAATTTATGTGCTTTATTCAAAGTCAGAAATTAATCTTCTTTTTTAGCTACTTTCTTTTTTGTTACTTTCTTTTTAGTTGTTTTTTTAGCTACTTTTTTCTTAGTAACTTTAGCTGCTTCAGCTTTTTTTGGTGCTTCAGTTGCTTCTTCAACTTTAGGAGCTTCTTCTTTAACTTCAGCTTTAGGCGCTTCTGTCTTAGCTTCAGCTTTAGGAGTTTCAGTCTTAGCTTCAGCTTTAGGTGTTTCTACTTTAGCTTCAGCTTTTTTACTTATTTCCTTTTTGGTTTTTTCTGCATCAGCAGGAGATGGCATTGAAGCACGTCCTTCTAATATGGCATCGGCCACTGTTGAAGCATATAAATTAATAGCTTTCATCGCATCGTCGTTACCAGGAACAACATAACTAACACCGTCAAATGAGTTGTTTGTATCAACAACAGCAATAACTGGAATACCCAGAGTGTTTGCTTCTTTAATGGCGATTGATTCATGTTGTGTATCAACAATAAACATGGCATCAGGAACGCCAGCCATTTCTTTAATTCCGCCCAAACTTTTTTCAAGCTTGATTAATTCACGGTTTAGTTTTAACTGTTCTTTTTTAACCAATTTTTCCATTCGACCATCAGTTTTCATTGTTTCAATATCACGTATGCGGTTAATTGATTGCTTGATGGTTTTGTAATTTGTCATCATGCCACCTAACCAACGGTTAGTCACATATGGCATACCACATCTGATTGCTTCTTGTTTCATCACTTTACTTGCTGAACGCTTAGTTCCTACAAATAAAACTTTACCACGACGTGAAGCCAATGAGCTTAAGTAATTAAGAGCATCATTCATTAATTTTTCAGTTTTGTTTAAGTCAATGATATGAATTTTGTTTTTTGCACCAAAAATGTATTGATCCATTTTTGGGTTCCAATATCTGGTATTG
>CAJXVJ010000099.1 GCA_913061105.1 uncultured Alcanivoracaceae bacterium
CTTTGATATAATTGTTTGCCAGTGTTTGGGGCATTCTGTCATAAATGCTTGCGCTTTGGCCTCAGAATCAAAACAACAAAACAGGGTTGAACCCGTGCCAGACATGTATGTTGGGCAGATTTCTGAAGCTTTGTTGTACATTTCAGCCACCAACGGATAATTTTTTAGAATGACTGGTAAAAAGGCATTTGTCCAATGTGTTTTATCATGTATTTTTAATGATTCTATTTTATTTTGATTTCTAATTAAACTTTCATCATTAAAAACATCGGCTGTTGATATGCCAATATCTGGAAAAATTAAGACAAAATAATAGGGCTCTATCGTTAAGGGCGACAACTCTTCACCAACGCCAAAAGCCATGGCTGATTGATTGAGCACAAAGATAGGCACATCTGCACCCAGTTGAATGGCAAGGTTTTGTAATTGCTCGTGAGATAAGTCACATTTCCACAGTTTATTTAACACCCTTAAAGTTGTGCCGGCATTTGAGCTGCCACCGCCTAGCCCAGATCCTTGTGGAATATTTTTATCTACATGAATGTGTATGCCATGGTGTGTGTTTTTATGCGGTTCCAACAGTTTTGCTGCTTTAAATATAAGGTTATCTTGTTGTTCTAAGTTATTAAATTTTCCAGTAATATTTATTGTGCTTTTATCAGAAAGATCAAACTCCATATTATCGCCCCAATCCAGTATTTGAAAGTAGGTTTGTAATAAATGGTAGCCATCTTGACGTTGGCCCAATATTCTCAGCATAAGGTTAATTTTAGCTGGGCTTAATGCCTTCATTCAAAATTCCATTTGTAAATGACGAGTTTAACTGAGTAGGGTGGTTTACTGGCTTTTATTTTTTTTGGCAATAACCCCATCGGCGTTTGTTGCCATTTTGTGTATGTGATTTGCCAATCACCATCGGTGATAGATTCAAATTCATGAGTGATGGTTTTAATTTCAGAATTGGATGAATGTCCTCTGAACCAAAACCCTATTTTATCCCACGGAAAAAACCAACCCAATTCGTTGGAAATTAACAATTGAGCATTTTCTGCTGTGGTTTCACCATTGGTAGATGACATGAGTGTGGCACTATTTTGATTTTCTTGTATGTCCCAACTGCCTTGACCCAATGGTGCTTTGAATTGTGCTTTTGTATAGTTGTTAGTGACCAACCATTTGATTCTTCCAGAACCATTATTTTCTCCATCATTAATGGCCAATTTACCATTGAATGACCAAGAATTCACTTGTGACCATTGATTACTTGCCTGTTGAGGTTTTTTGTTCTTTTGGCAGGAAGATAATAATAAAACCGAGCTAATAATTAGTATTTGTGAATATTTGATTTGGAACGCATGTGTTAAGAAATCGATTTTCATTGCCCATCTTCTCTGTAATGACAGCCAACACTGGTTTTGTTTGACCAAGCAGCTAAAGTAATGATTATAGAAGTTCTGACAGAATTTCTCAATCCGATTAAATCATCTGAGACCTTATTGTCACGATAAAACTGTTCAATGTCTGTTTCTAAATTACGCAGTTCTCTTAAGGCGCGAATCAAACGCTCCGGTGATCGACTCACCCCAACATAATTCCACATCAAGGATTGAATGCGTTGAATGTCATGTTGAATCAGAACCTCATCTGCGAAACTGTTTTTATTGTATTGCCACGATGGAATGGTTTCTGTGGCGCATGTTAGGGTATCTGTATGATTATTGATAATATCTTTTGCGGATTCAATGCCCCAAACCAATCCTTCCAGCAAAGATGTACTGGCTAATCTGTTGGCGCCATGCAATCCAGTACAGGCCACTTCTCCAATGGCATAAAGTTGATCTATATCGGTTTTGCCCACTTCATCAACCCATATGCCCCCACAAGAATAATGTGCTGCTGGTGTAATGGGAATAAATTGCTGGGTGATATCAACATTATGCTCTAGACAATAGTGATAAATATTAGGGAAACGATCAATGATTTCATCGGCGGATAAATGTGATTTGATGTCCAAATACATACAAGGTGTATCATTAAGTGTCATTTCAGTAAAAATACTGCGAGAGACTACATCACGTGGTGCTAAATCTAACCATTCTGGCGCATATTTTTGCATAAATGGTTTACCATTGGCATCAACCAGTTTAGCCCCAGCACCTCGAACAGCTTCAGAAATAAGAAAGTTATCAGCACCTTTTTTATAAAAAGTTGTAGGGTGAAATTGAACAAACTCTGTATTGATAATTCTGGCCCCAGCGCGATTGGCCATGGCAATGCCATCGCCTCTGGCGCCTTTTGGGTTTGACGAATGCAGGTAAATTTGGCCTAATCCACCACTAGCGATAATGGTATTATCTGCAATGACCCTTTTAACTTTAGCTGTATTGTTATTTAAAACATAGGCTCCAACACAACTCTTTCTTTTGTAAACACTGAGTTTATCGGTGCTGTGGTGATCGGGCGTTATGAGATCTATTGCTGTGTGATTAGGTAAAATAGTGATTAGTGCGTTTTTATTGGCTTCTTTAGTCAGTCCTTGCTGTATTACATGACCTGTTGCATCTTTGGCATGAATGATACGACTTACTGAATGAGCGGCTTCCTTACAGGTGGCTAATTTTTCATTTTCACTATCAAATTGTATGTTTAATCTATTGAGTAATAATTTTTTTAAATAATCAGGCCCTTTCTTTGCTAACAAATTGACAGCATCTTCATGACATAACCCAGCTCCAGCTGCCATGATGTCTGTTGCTAAGATGGCTTTTGTGTCATCAACGCCTTTATAAATGATACCACCTTGGGCACGGCTGGTATTTGTGTCTGTGACATCATCGCTACGCGAGATAACAGTAGAAGCGATATTGTTATCCGCCAGTTCAATGGCTGCAGACAATCCAGCAATTCCACTGCCGATTATAAGTACTTGTGTTTGTATGAGTTCGTTATTTTTCATGGGGAAATTTTTTTTAAGAAGATTCCTGCCTTCGTGGGAATGACGATTAGGTTTTACCCAATTTGCAACATGCGTTCGACTGATTTGTAAGCTTTGAGTCGAATCTCCTCAGGGATGGTTATTTCATACTGATTTAATTTTAATGCATCGTAGATGTCTTTTAATTGAATTTGATTCATGTATGGACAACGCACTGCACACAAGCGTAACATTTCACGATTGGGGTTTTCAGCTTGAATGTTATCGCCCATGGCACATTCAGTTAATAGCAGGTACTTTTGTAGGTTGTTATTTTTAATGTAGTGAATAATTTCAGTGGTACTGCCTGAAAAATCTGAGGCATCTACAACTTCTGGTTTACATTCTGGGTGAGCTAACACAAAAACATCAGGATGACTGGCACGAACATTTTCAATGTCTTCAACCGAAAACTGATCATGCACTTCACATTTGCCATGCCAACCAATCATTTGCACATCTAGGTCATTGTTGTTGACTTTATTTTTACTGGGGAAAATAATGTGTTTGCCAGTTTCTTTTGCGACATTACCCGCTAAATATTCATCTGGTAAGAAAATAACGGCATCGCTGTTTAATGATTCAACCACTTCTTTGGCATTACCTGAAGTACAGCAAATATCGGTTTCTGCTTTGACATCAGCATAGGTGTTGATGTAGGTCACTACGGGCACGCCAGGAAATTGGGATTTTAGTTTTCGAACATCAGCTGCTGTAATGGAAGAGGCCAGTGAACATCCTGCCTTATTAGAAGGAACCAATACGGTTTTTTCTGGACTGAGAATTTTTGCAGTTTCAGCCATAAACTCAACACCACAAAATACAATCACATCTTTGTCTGTTTCTGCTGCATTTCGAGACAACCCCAGTGAGTCCCCAGTAAAATCAGGAACAGTATGGAACAAGGCGGGTTCCATATAGTTGTGGCCAAGAATAACGGCATTGCGTTCTTTTTTGATGTTATTGATTTTCATGGCCATTTCAGCTTTTAGCATGAGTTCGGCTTCAGAATATTGATCGGACAAAATAATCGTCAATTTCTCTAGTGTTTGGTCATAATTCATGTGGTTTTTACCTAATTAATAAACTGTAATCCATGGCTTTTACTGAATGGGTTAGTGCGCCAATGGATATGTGGGTTACTCCAGTTTTAGAGATATCAGAAATGGTTGTTAAATCAACATTGCCTGAGGCTTCTAAATCTATTTTTCCATTGGTTATTTTTACAGCTTCCTTCATGGTTGCATTGTCCATGTTGTCTAACATGATTCGATCGATATCGCATTTTAAGGCTTGTTTTAATTCATCCAAATTGGTGACTTCAACTTCAATCGGGTGTTGGTGTTTGTCATGCTCTAAAACTTTATCAACGGCTGCTTTTATTCCACCAGCTGCTTTGATGTGGTTTTCTTTTATCAGTGCCATGTCATACAATCCAGTGCGGTGATTGGTTCCACCACCCAATGACACGGCCCACTTATCTAACATCCTTAGGTTTGGTGCGGTTTTTCGGGTATCTAATACTTTACAACGGCCTTCACACAGTTGTACAAATTGATGAGTCAATGTTGCAATGCCGCTCATACGTTGGAGTAAGTTTAGAGCCACGCGTTCAGCAGCCAAAACAGATAAGACTGGACCTGAAATGTCAGCAACGGCGGTTTTGTTTTTACAGCTTTGCCCATCTTTGAAGTTAAGTTTAATGCGAATATTTGTATCTACCAGCTCAAATGTTTTCTTAAAAACGTCCAATCCAGCTATAATGCCATCTTGTTTGGCAATCAGTTGTGCGCGACACATGTCATCAGGACTAAAAATAGACTCACTGGTTAAGTCGCCTGATTGAATGTCTTCTGTCAGTGCTGAAGCAATAATAGATATATATTTTTGTGGGTGCATGGGTGTAAACCGTTTTAAATTAAGAGCATTATAATGAATCATCAAAGCTATTTCATGAAAAAAGCTTTAAAGTTGGCTAAAAAAGGATTATTTACCACCACGGCTAACCCGCGTGTTGGATGCGTTTTAGTTAGCCGTGGCAAAGTAGTTGGCAAGGGATATCATAAGCGGGTAGGTGAACCCCATGCTGAAGTGTTTGCAATAGAAAATGCAGATGAATATTCCGGTTCTGCAACAGCCTTTGTAACGCTTGAACCTTGTAGTCATTTTGGCAAAAACCCACCTTGTGCCGATGCTTTAATTAAAGCCGGTGTTAAAAAAGTTATTATTTGTAACAACGATCCGAATCCTTTGGTCGCTGGCAATGGCGTAGTTAAACTAAAAGCCGCAGGCATAAAAGTTAAAACAGGATACAAATCTAAACATGGAAAGCAGCTCAATATTGGATTCTTTCACCGCATGAAATATGGTTTACCGTATGTGCGATTAAAAATGGCACAATCATTAGATGGAAGAACTGCCATGCAAAATGGTGACAGCTATTGGATTACTGGGAAAAATTCTCGACAAGATGTTCAATATTGGCGTGCCAGAAGCCATGCCATATTAACTGGCATTGAAACTATAATATCTGATGATCCACGAATGACGGTTAGGGTCGGTGAATTGCCTGAAAAATACAAAAATTTACCCAATGATTTTGAAACATATCAACCCATGCGCGTTGTGTTAGATTCTAAATTGAGAATTGCAGATAATGCAAAAATAACACAATCAATAGGCCGTTGTGTGGTGATGACTGCATGTGAGGATTCAGATAAAATCAATTTCTTGAAAAAACAAGAAGTTGAAGTTGTTCAGATACCTGAAAAAAACAATCAATTGGATTTAAATGCCGTATTAAAGTGGCTTGGAGATCAACAGATTAATGAATTGTTGGTTGAGACTGGTGCCACTTTAGCTGGTTCATTTATCCAACAAAAATTAGTTGATCAATTGATTCTGTATACTGCTCCTGTATTAATGGGAAGCAGTGCCAGGCCATTATTCGAAATGAATATTGAAGAAATGGACAATCGTCTCCATATAGACAACTTCAAAATCAAACAAATGGGAAAAGATTGGCGATTGATTGCTGATTTAAAATTATAGAGACCTTTGCATAACAAGATGACGAGTAAAAAATGATTAAAATAACCAGCTTTTCGGTAAAAATCTTAGCAATAGCACGCTATTACGTGCTATTTTTAACTCAATCTGGCAATTTTTCTCTATTTTTTCTTTCGCCACATAATTATACAAAGGTCTCTAATATATGTTTACTGGGCTAATTCAAAGTGTTGGAAATATTGTTTCTAGCAAACAAATCAACGGCGATCTACAATTTGATATCGATACAAATTTTACCGATATGTCTGATGTCTTATTGGGCGATAGTATTGCCATCAATGGCGTATGTTTAACTGTAACGAATATGAATAACAGGCAAATATCTGTGGATGTTTCAAAAGAGACAATGCAGAAAACAGATGTTAATCATTGGAAAGTAGGTACCCTGCTTAATTTAGAAAAATCCTTGACCTTGAAAGATAAATTAGGTGGCCACATGGTCTCAGGACATGTGGATGCCATGGCAGAATGTACCCATATCGAATCAAGTGCGCGATCTACAATATATCAATTTAGGATTCCATCTGAATTGGATAAATACATTGTTAAAAAAGGCTCTTTGGCAATTAATGGTGTCAGTTTAACTGTCAATGAAATAAACGACTGTGTGGTTTCTGTCAATTTAATACCTCATACAATTGAGCATACAAACCTTGGATTATTGAAAACCGGTGATCAAGTCAATATTGAAATTGATACCATCGCCAGATACGTAGAAAAAATGTTAGGAAACCATGAATAATATAAAAGAAATAATTGAAGACATTAAAAACGGCAAGATGGTCATTTTAATGGATGATGAAGACCGTGAAAATGAAGGTGATTTGGTCATTGCTGCGCATTGTATTACTCCTGAGATTGTCAATTTCATGACATTACATGCACGTGGATTAATTTGTTTAACATTGATGCCTGAAAAGTGTAAACAGTTGGGATTAAACTTAATGGTTGATAAAAATACCGCTCAGTTAGAAACTAACTTTACTGTTTCAATTGATGCAGCTAACGGAATCACGACAGGAATATCGGCATATGATCGATACAAAACCATAGCAGATGCGGCCAATGTTAATGCTCAGCCTTCTGATTTGGTTGTTCCTGGACATATATTTCCATTGATGGCAAAACCTGGTGGAGTGTTATCGCGTGCTGGACATACCGAAGCTGGTTGTGACATTGCCCATTTAGCAGGATTGGATGCATCTTCGGTTATTGTTGAAATCATGAACGATGATGGCAGTATGGCCAGGCGAGATGATTTAAACAAATTTGCTAAAAAACATGAAATTAAAATTGGTACTATAGCCGATTTAATTGAATACCGCATGCAAACTGAATGCACCATTACTATAGATGATGAGTTTGAATACCATACACAGTGGGGTAATTTTCAGGTTACAAAATTTAATGACAGCATTAATGAATCTCAACATTTGGCATTTCAAATGGGGCAATTAGCGGCTGATAAAGAATGTTTGGTTAGGGTTCAATTTTCAAACTTTTTAAGAGAGCTGCGTGGCGTCGATGCCGATGATGACTATTGGACAGCACAACGGGCCATGCAAAAAATTGCAGAAAATGGAGAAGGTGTTTTGGTTATTTTAAATTCAAATGAAACCGCACCTGTTCAGATTGATGAAATTGAGCCAAACCAACAAACCAAAAAAGAACATTATGCTTATCATAATGTTGGCGTAGGTTCACAAATTTTAAAAGCCCTAAATGTAGGGAAGATGAAACTCATGAGCCCAGAAACCCGTTACCCAGCTTTATCAGGATTCGGTTTAGAAATTACTGAATTTGTAAAATACAAAAAATAAAATACCATGAATAATAAAAATATCGCCATAGTGACAGCCCCGTTTTACGTACATATTACTGATGGACTTATTAATGGAACCATCCAGGCTTTAGAAAAAAATGGATATGCGTACAAACGTTTTGATGTGGCAGGCGCTTTAGAAATTCCTTTGGCCTGTCAATTTTTGGCTCAATCTGAAAAATATGATGCGATTGTAGCATTGGGTGCTGTGATTCGTGGCGAAACGCCCCATTTTGATCATGTCTGTGAACAAAGTTCACGTGGAATAATGGATGTTTCACTAAAGCATAATATACCGATTGGCAATGGCATAATTACCATCGAGAATGAAGCACAAGCTTTAGCACGTTCTGGTAATGATAAGAAGAATAAGGGCGCAGAAGCAGCAGAAGCAGCTATCGGTCTATTAAATTTAAAATCGAAGCTATGATTGAATTTGTAGCACAAGCTAAATTGCCCAGTAAGTATGTAGATTTTGATGTGCATGTATTTATGCACGATACACAAGAGCATTTGGTGTTAGTCAAAGGCGATATCACTGCAAGCGATGTTGTTCTAACCAGAATTCATTCAGAGTGTCTGACTGGTGATGGCTTGTTTAGTCTAAGATGTGATTGTGGTCCACAATTAGAATTCGCCATGCAAGAAATTGCCAAACAAGACAATGGTATGATTATATATCTGCGCCAAGAAGGCAGAGGCATTGGTTTGGTGGAAAAAATTAAAGCCTATCAGTTACAAGATCAAGGCTCAGATACCTATGATGCCAATATTCAATTGGGGCACGCAGCTGATAACAGAAGTTATGAAATGTTGGGTGATGTTTTTAAATATTTTAATATTAAAACAATTGATTTAATGACCAATAACCCAGAAAAAATAGCAGCCATAGAACAAGCAGGGGTTTCAATCAGAAAACGCATCCCTGTTAATGCTGGCCATAACATGCACAATAAAGAATACTTGAAAACTAAAAAAGATAAGTTTAAACACCTTTAAACAAAACTACTCTTGGCAGGTAGGATTTTCATAACATCAGAAAATATGCCTGCTGCAGTCACATCTGCACCTGCACCATAACCGCGCAATACCATTGGAATAGGGTGGTAGTATTGGCTATAAAATGATATGGCATTTTCACCATCTTTCACAGAATACAATGCAGAACTGGCTGGGACTTGTTCAATTTTGACACTACACTGATTTTGGCTGACAGTTCCTATGTATCTTAGAACACTGTTTTCGGATTGCGCTTGGGAGTTTAATGTTTCAATTGAAGCGTCCAAACTGGGCAACAATTGCATAAATTCCTCGATAGTTTTACAATCAATTAATTCATCTGTTAACAAAGAATCAATTTTAACATCGGATAACTCCAAGTCATAACCCGCCTCACGGGCAACTATCAGTACTTTTCTTGCTATGTCCATTCCTGATAAATCATCGCGTGGATCAGGTTCAGTAAAGCCTTTCGCTTTGGCTTTAATTACCGCTTCTGACAACGGTAAGCCTTCATCTAACTTGCCAAATATATAAGACATTGAACCAGATAGAATGCCTTCAAATTTGATTAATTCATCTCCTGCCCTGAGTAGATTTCTAAAAGTATCTATTACAGGAAGGCCAGCTCCAACATTTGTTTCATAATTAAATTGTCTGTTTGATTTTATCGCCATGTTTTTAAGCTGATTGAAATAATCAATAGACAATGTATTGGCTTTTTTATTGGCAGCAACGATGTGGTAACCAGCCTGAAAAAAATCTAAATAGGCTTCTGCAACGCTTTGCGAAGAAGTACAATCGACAATAATAGGATTAATCATATTGGATTGCTGTCTAAATAGCTTGAGTTTTTCTTTGCTAATTGATTGTAAGTCAGATTTTAATAAATTTTTATAGTTATCAATGTCTATGCCTTCTTCTTTCAATAAAGCACCTTTTGAATTCACGATTCCACAGACTATAATTTTTATGTTTTGTTTTTTTAAGTAACCTTGTTGCTTCTTTATTTGGTTTAAAAACGCATCGCCAACAAGTCCGCATCCAACTAAAATGATTTCTACTTGCTGTATAGAGTTAAAAAATAATTGGTGACAACTACTTAAACCACGTGTCACACGGTCTGATTCGATTACTGCAGATATGGACCTTTCGTTTGACCCTTGAGCAATGGCGACAATGTTAACATTAGCAATGGCCAAGGATTGAAAAAACTGTGCAGCGGTGCCACGGCGTTTTTTCATATTATCTGATATAAGCGATATTATGGCTAAGTTATCTTTAAAGTTTAAGGGCTCTAATAATTTATTTTTTATTTCTAATGAAAATGTTTGTTCAAGACTGGTTTTTGCTTCTTTTTTGTTTTTTGTTTCAATGCAAAAACTGATTGAGTATTCTGATGATGATTGCGTAATTAATATAATGCTGATGTTATGTTTGCTCATGGTATCAAAAACACGGGCTGCCATCCCTACCATGCCTTTCATACCTGGGCCGCTAACAGTTATCATTGAAATATCTTTTAAACTGGATATAGCGGTAGCAAAATTGTCTCTATATTTTGATTGGTGACTGATGGTAGTTCCTTGTGAATCTAGATTAAATGTATTGCGTATAACACAAGGAATATTTGATTGCATCAGTGGTGTGATAGTTTTAGGGTGTAGGACACTGGCTCCAAAATAAGACAGTTCCATGGCTTCATTGTAACTTAATTGAGGCACCAGGTAGGCTGATTTTATTTCTCTGGGGTTTGCATTAAATACACCATCAACATCTGTCCAAATTTGGCACAATTTTGCCTCTAAGCTAATGGCCAGTAGGGCTGCAGAATAATCAGAACCATTTCTACCTAAAGTAGTTGAATGACCATTGGTATCTGATGCAGTAAAACCTGGCATTAGTAGAATGGTTTCTTGGCTGTTTTTATAATGTGCAAAATTTTGTTTGGTTAATTCTAAATCAACATCGCCTGCAAATGCGTCTTTAGAAGTTTTTATAGATTCCCTTGCATTTATTATTTTTACTGTAACACCTTGTGATATAAGAAGTGCATACATTATCGATACTGCTAAATGTTCTCCTAATGTAACAAGCCATGAATAAGTGTCATCTGGACATTGTTGTAACAATGATACGCCATTTAATTTTGCTTGGGCTTCCTGGAATAAATAGTTAATGTTAGTGAGTTGTTTATTTGACTCAACTTTACATTCACAATTAAGATCGATAAGTGTCTGCTTATGAGTGGATTCTATTGAACCTAGCATGACCAACCAGTCGCCATTATTCTTTGCAACATTTATAATATTGATCAAATTATCTGTTATTCTACCCATGCCCGATAATACAACGGCAGTTTGTTGTGATTGGGCACTGTGAAGAATGATTTTTGCGACGGACTTTAATTTGTTGGCAGTGGCTAGGGAAGTACCACCGAATTTTTGCACGATCATGGTTTTTAATTCTAAAAAAATGAACTATAACAAATGCCTTGAGAAATCACTAAGATAACAGTGATAATTACTTTGATTTTTTATAAATTATGTTGGAATTTAATATATTGTACGTTGCCAGTTAATCCATTCAATGAATTATTGGATTCTGATATTGTGTTATTGATACGTTGCTTAGAACCCAAAGATATTTTGGTTTCATCCGAGAAATGCCAATCAATCTCAAATCCAAGTCTTGAAGTGTCGAACACATCAATGTCATCTTCAATGTATATATCAGTATTTAGAGAAGCTCCAAACTTTGATTTTCTAATCCCTAGTGCAAATGATGTTGTGGCAATTTCATCGCTGTTAAAACCGACAAGATCTGCACCTTCTAATTGGCCATAATCTAGATTTAGTCCTAATTTATAATTGTCACCGATACCCAATTCAGAAGAAATACCAAATTTATAACCTGAAACACCTCTATTAATTTCATTGCCAAAAACACCACTGTTAATTTCATTGCTAAAACCACCATCTAACGGGATACTTTTATTTGATAACTCTCCAAATACTTTGTTTGGACTATCAAGCGAATTTATGCTGCCATCTTGTAATTGATTATCAAATACGTTGAGGTTGATTTTTAAGGAATCGGTAAAATTCCAAGCAAATGAAATTTCATTACCAAAAGTAAGATTCTTATCAGTTGAAACACTGTATTTGTTAGGTTTTGAATTGACTTGTGTGTTTATCCAATCATCGTTTTCAGCAGGTAATTTGATTTCATTTTTGAATAAATTATAGTTGATTTTCTGAACAGGGGATACTTCCTCTGGCTTTTTTTCAGAAAGGTCTAATAAAGGAAAATTATTTGAATCGGCAGAAAATACACTCAAGCTAGTCATTGAGAGCAAAGTTGACATCCTGTCTCTTATACACATCTCCCGAGCCCACGAGACAGGCAGAAATCTCGTATG
>CAJXVJ010000100.1 GCA_913061105.1 uncultured Alcanivoracaceae bacterium
ACACAGAGTAGATCGTCGGCAGCGTCAGATGTGTATAAGAGACAGATTTAATACAATACCAGAGTTTACTCAACAAATATTAATGAACGAATGGACCAATGTTTTGGTGTTGCTGCATATTAGAAATGGTTCAGATTCACCTGAGTTCAAATCTAATCTTAAATTTGTAGACATGTTATTAAATTTGTCACACAAACAAAAAGAAATCATTAAATTAAAAAAGCCATATGAGTTGTTATTAACAATATATCAAGTAGGTCTTCAGCAAGTCGCTTTTAATAAGCATGAAATAGTCCAAAAACAAGAGCAATTATTACACTTTTTACAGAAGGTCAATAAACCCAATACAACCGTCAAACCCAACTTTCCTGATAAGACTTCAGAAACTATCAGTACTGATACAGTCGAAGAAAAAATTAGCCCTGAAGATATTATTAAACTTTCTCGACATCAAAAGAGTGACGAAAACTTATCATCAAAAGTTAATTCTAAAACTTCAGATAATAAACCAATAGCTGAGAGTAATAAACCTGTTTCAGAAGAGCCCAATCAAACCTCATCTGATGATAAAAAAAATAAAAACGCCGTTGATTACACAGACATTGTAGCCTCTTTAAAAATTGGAACATGGTTTGATATTTTAGATGGAAACGGCAAAAGATTAAAAGCCAAGCTCTCATGGGTCAGCCCTATTAGTGGCAAGCACCTTTTTGTCGATGCTCATGGCTTAAAGCTTTTAGATAAAACCACACCTGAGTTGGTAGATGGCTTAACTGATAAAACCATAAAAATAAGTTCAAAAATTTAATAAGGCGTGCCAAATACACGCCTTATTATAAAAGTTTTTTCTATTACTCTATTATCTCTTCAAAATCATTTTCAAAAATAATATCATCTTCTAATAGTACACAACTTTGCACCTTAACATCATCGATATTCCAGCCATCTGCGCTCACACTTCCATCTGTTGTTAACCTAAACCTAAACATCACAGCTTGACTTGCGTAATCGGATAAATCAACAATAGAATTAAGCCAATCTTGAGGGCTTCCACACCAAGCATCCCTGCCAGGAAGGGGGTTTCCTGAAGAAAAAGGTCCATCGTATGGGTCGGTATACATCTTGTCACTAGTCACCTCATTAAAAGTTTGACCGTTATCGGTAGAAATTTCTAATAAGCCGCCATCATAACAACCCCCTGTTCTGTCTTCCATATCTTGATAGTTCCAAAATTGTAATGTTGGACCTGCTTGAATTGCTGGCAATTGTATTAAGGGAGAAATCAATACTTTGTCAGTTGAAGATGACACATCGGTTGCTTTGACAGCATTTTTTCCTGAGTGAATATTTTGAGTTGTTATAGCCCAACTATTATTACCAATTAGCGCATCAACACTCCAGCCATTCAAGCCACTTTCAAAGCCAGTACTATAGTTGATTGCAGTTAATAAATCATCGCCACAATCACCAGGAGCTAACTTTGTTTTAAATGTAAAGGTGGCTGAGTAACTGCTGTCTCCACAACTGTTATTGGATTTTACTCGCCAATAATAACTAGTATTGGTAGTTAGTTCCAAATCTGGAACCACTGTGTTTCCTGTCAGGTTCCCAGTATAAATAATATTTGTAAAGCCATCATCTGTTGCCAACTCTACGGTATAGTCCATGCCATTATTTCCAGTCCAATTTAAGCTGGGCAATACATCAACACCCACTGCATTGTCAGCCGGTGAAACTAAAGCTGGAACATCTGGCACTGTTTCAAATACATTTAAATCCAGTGTTAGGCTTTTATCATCAACTGCTATACCTGCACCGTTAATCGTTATTTCGTAAGACCCATTTGTTAAACCTGAAGTATTGGTAACACTATAAGTTGAACTTCCAGGCAATACATAAATTGGGTTTTGACTAAAACTTGATGTGGCTGTTGCAGGTAAGTTCATATCTGTCAAAGTAACAGGGTCAGTATACCCAGAAATTGATCCAATTGTTATGCCGTAGTTTGCATCACTGTTGACACAGATATTTTGAACAGGATTATCAGCTCTTAAATAGAAGCCAGGATCTCCACACTCATCAAATTTAAAAGCGCCTGCCCGCAACACCCAACCGGATCCAGAGGACGTTTCATAATATTGATTTATGTGCCAAAAAGTACAATCATCAATAGGGTCAACTGTGAGTGATGTATAATCACCCCATCTTTGTGAAGAGGTTTGTGATCCTGTTCCTTCAACAATGGATGCTTCACCTAGTGTCATTTGGCCTATTGTATCTCCAACAAGTCTTCCTGTATATCTTGCTGCTGGAAACAAGTCTGTGCCTGATGCACTATAAGCTAGTCCAATATTGCCTTCTGCATCCATGGCAATAGAGCCCATCCAACGGTGTATATTATCGTTAATACCTGGTGCAAAAGTGCCTTCTTGGTGTAAAACAGGACTTGTGCTTGGGTCACGGATTTCCCACCACCTCACACCTCCAATACCTGTAGCCGCTTCAACGGATTGATTGGCGACCAATGACTCGTGTGAACCAAAATTTCTATACGCCAGACGGTGCAATGGCCTTTGTCGATAAGATTGGATGTCTACTTTGTTTGAAGTGTTTTTTTGTGGTACACAACCTCGACCTCCACCACAAGGAAAAACGGTATCAAAGGCGCCTATAGAAATCGTTTCAACTAAAGTAAAAGTCGAATTAGCAGGAGTGTCAAAATCTACATCATATTCCCACAATAATAAGGCGTCTTCTGCTGCTCCATAACTAGCGCCATCATCCATGGTCCCTAAAAAATATTGAGGCGCGCCATCAGGGGGCATTACACTTCCATCGATGTCTGCCGGTAATAATCCATCACCAACTCGCCAGGGGTTTGATGTGCGATCTTCAAACATATACACAATCGCAGGTGTTGGGTTGCCAGCTACCATGTCTTCACGTTTTAATGCATAAACACCCACGCTAACATATGGACCATCAAAGTCTCTTGTGCTGATATAATAACCATCTGTCCAAACCCCGTATTTTGGATAATCGGGAAATTTTGTTCCATTTGAAATGGCCCAACGGTAATAACTACCTGTTGGGTCACTGGTCTCTGATACAGCAACACAATTAAAAAATTCTGGACCGGATGACGTAAATTGAGAGAGAATCCATCTATTTGCAATCTGATCATACAACACCACAGGATCTCCTGAGTTATCAGTCTCACAGTCACCGCCAAATCCTGACCATAAGGTATTATTTGCCATTGGTCCAAGTACCGAAACGCCTGCTTTGCTATGTATTTGAAAAGATAAGTTGCTCATAACAACAACATTATCTAACCCTACATCACCATTTGCATCAGGAGGACTAACTCCTGCAATATTGGTTAAGGCTTTAAAACTTACCAGTGGGTCAGGTATTGATTGCGGTCCCAGTTGAGTTTGGGTCACATCAACTCCAGATTCAAGATTTTGTTCATTACTATTCGAACCTAAAATTGTTCCTGGGTCTTTTAAATGTCCCCCTCTTTTATCCTGTGAAACGATGGGTTTAGGAACCATTAGTCTTAATGGCATAGAGATATCAAATTTTGTTGCGTGCTTATAGCTACCTGTTGACATTTCTGGTTGTGTTTGAGGGTTGTTTGTTTCTTTTTCTGTTGCAATAAGTCCTGTAAAAGTACATATTAAGATAACAAATAAGCTTGTTTTTTTCATTGTTTAATTTCCTCTCTTTTGATATATATAGTCTAAATTAACTAATGCCATTAAACAAGTATATTTAACAATATCGCCTTCTGGCTCTTGTATATCTGCATTGAGGTGGCTTCTTAACGAATTGCCAGGGTCTTAGATGAACAATTACATGCTTTCTATAAAGCTATTTATGTTAACTTTATGCTCTTTTAGTTTAAATTTCTCTTCACAATAGCAATACAGCATCCCATTGTATTTCATGCCTAAATAATCAAAACTATTGATAAATGTTTCTTCAAAACTTGTTTCAGGTTGAGGAGAGGCTCCTGTAGAAACGACTGAGCAGGTTTTGCTGCGTAATTTTCTGCCCAGTTCTTTTTTAACATGTAACAGGTCTGATATGCGGTCAAAAAAGGTTTTCATTTGCGCAGTCATGCTGTACCAGTACACAGGAGAAGCAAAAACGATGTGTTCATAATTTAATAACTTTTTTACCAATGGCACAAAATCATCATCAATATTTTTGTGTTCATAATCAAATGGGCTGATGTTGTAGTTTTTTAGATTAAATACATCAACATCTGTTTGATCACTAACAGCATCAACCAATGCACTTGTGTTGCCGTTATATCTGGATGTTGATAATAATATTGCCGTTTTTTTCATTGCTTTACCTATGTTTTAACCTTTAATAGGACCTTAGCTTTATGGTTTCAACCTTATTCTCAACTATATAATTAAAATAGTTAATTAACTGTGTCTGTTTAAATATTTAGGCAAAAAAAACCAGCTTAGTAGCTGGCTTTTCTATTAACTCTATTAAAAAGACTTATCTTTTTAAGTTTTTCTTTAAGCGACTGATGGCTTGAATCTGTGCAACGGCTTTGGCCAAGTCTGCTTGGACATGGGCCAAATCTTGACGTTTTTCAGAGTCTTTTAATAAGCGCTCGGCCTCTTCTTTGGCTTGTATGGCTGCAGCTTCATCAATGTCTTCAGCACGTATTGCAGTATCGGCTAAAACTGAAACCAAATACGGTTGTACTTCAAGAATACCGCCTGAAACATAATAGTTTTGGTGGCTGCCATCTTGCATTTCTACACGCACTTCACCGGCTTTTAATAAGGTAATTAATGGCGCATGTCTTGGTGCTATGCCTAGTTCACCGGCAACACCTGATGCAAAAACCATCGCTACTTCACCTGAGAAAATCTCATTTTCAGCACTTACGATATCACATTGTATAGAACTCATATCATTCTCCTATGGTTTATTATTAGCAATTAAGCTGCTTTATCGTCCATAGCTTTGGCTTTTTCAATCACTTCATCAATTGAACCAGCCATGTAGAAGGCTTGCTCAGGCAAGTGATCATATTCACCTTCAATAATGCCTTTAAATCCACTGATAGTTTCAGCCAGTGATACATATTTTCCTGGAGAGCCAGTAAATACTTCAGCAACAAAGAAAGGTTGTGAGAAAAATCTTTCAACTTTACGTGCACGGTAAACAACTTGTTGATCTTCATCAGATAACTCATCCATACCCAAAATTGCAATAATGTCTTTTAACTCTTTATAACGTTGTAATGTACCTTGAACTGCACGGGCAACATTGTAGTGTTCTTCACCAACAACATTTGGATCTAATTGACGTGATGTTGAATCCAAAGGATCAACCGCTGGGTAAATACCTAACTCAGCAATGTTACGTGATAATACAACTGTTGCATCCAAATGCGCGAAAGTTGTAGCAGGTGATGGATCTGTTAAATCATCTGCTGGTACATATACGGCTTGAATTGAAGTAATTGAACCTTTCTTAGTTGAAGTAATGCGCTCTTGTAACATGCCCATTTCTTCAGCAAGTGTTGGCTGATAACCAACCGCTGATGGCATACGTCCAAGTAATGCAGATACTTCTGTTCCTGCCAAAGTATAACGGTAGATATTATCAATAAATAACAATACGTCATTGCCTTCGTCACGGAATTGCTCAGCAATTGTTAATCCTGTTAGTGCCACACGTAATCTGTTTCCTGGAGGCTCATTCATTTGTCCATAAACCAGTGCCACTTTATCCAATACGTTTGAATCTTTCATTTCGTGGTAGAAATCATTACCTTCACGGGTACGCTCACCAACACCAGCAAATACAGAATAGCCAGAATGCTCAATCGCGATATTTCTGATAAGCTCCATCATGTTTACTGTTTTACCAACACCGGCACCACCAAACAAACCAACTTTACCACCTTTGTTAAAAGGACAAACCAAGTCGATAACTTTAATGCCTGTTTCTAAAACTTCTTCAGAGGCGGCTTGCTCTTCGTAACTAGGTGCTGCTCTGTGAATTTCCCAACGGTCATCTTCACCAACTGGTCCAGCGTTATCAATTGGATTTCCTAATACATCCATGATACGGCCCAATGTTTTAGTTCCAACAGGAACTTTAATTGGTGCTCCAGTTTTTGCAACTTCTAGGTTTCTTTTAAGACCATCTGTTGATCCTAATGCAATTGTTCTAACAACGCCATCACCCAATTGTTGTTGAACTTCTAGAGTTGTTCCTGTTTCTGCAATGGTTAAAGCTTCATATACTCTAGGAACGTCTTTACGTTCGAATTCTACGTCAACTACCGCGCCAATAATTTGTACTATTTTACCTGAACTCATTTTTTAAATCCTCTTAAGGTATCTTGTTCTTTAAACTGCAGCGGCTCCGCCAACAATTTCTGAAATTTCTTGTGTAATGGCAGCTTGACGTGCCTTGTTATATATCAATTGTAAATCTTTTATTAAGTCTGTTGCATTATCTGTGGCGCTTTTCATAGCAACCATTCTTGCCGAATGCTCACTGGCTAGGTTTTCTAGCACACCTTGATAAACCAATGATTCAACATAACGACCCAATACAAACTCTAATACATCTTTGGCCTCTGGTTCATAAAGGTAATCAAAGTTTTTCTTGATATGTTCGTCTTCAGTTGTTTCTAGTGGCAAGAGTTGTTGTACAGTCGGTTTTTGCACAATTGAATTTATAAAATCATTAAACACTAAGTTTAAACGATCAATTTTTTCATCCGCAAAAGCTTCTAACATTACCTTAACCACACCAATCAATTTAGTTAGCTCTGGTTTATCACCCAATGAAGGGATACTGGCTTTTAAATTAACATCAACCTTCTTAAAAAAGGAAGCAGCCTTGTTACCAATAGTAACCACGTCCACTTTTACACCTTTGTCTTGCCATACTTTCATGTCAGCAACACACTTTTTAAATAGGTTGGTATTTAAACCACCACATAAACCACGATCAGTCGAAACTACAACATAACCCACACGCTTAACCTCACGGTCTTTCATGAAAGGGTGTCTATACTCCGGTGATGCATGAGCCAAATGACCAATAATAACTTGCATTTGCTTAGCATACGGTCTTGCCTCCAACATCTGATCTTTGGCTTTTTTAATTTTACTGGCTGAAACCATTTCCAGTGCAGAAGTTACCTTTTTGGTAGACTGAACACTTTTAATTTTGGTTACAATTTCTCTTCCAACTGCCATAATTATTCTCTATAAAACTTTGAAAAAGGATATCTCTTAGAAACATCCTTTAGTAAAATTTATTGCTTACCAGGTTCCTGTTTTTTTGAAATCTTCAATACCAGCTTTAATGCTGGCTTCAACTTCATCGTTATAAGCACCTGATTCACTTAATTCATTCATGAATTTTTCATTTGCATTGTTCATGTGGCTTAATAAACCGGCTTCAAAATCGCCTATTTTATTGATGGCAATATCATCCATATAGCCTTTATCAACTGCAAACAAAGTAACAGCCATTTCTGATACACTCATTGGAGAATACTGGCCTTGCTTCATTAATTCAGTTACTTTTTGTCCACGCTCTAATTGGTTTCTGGTTATTTCATCCAAATCAGATGCGAATTGAGCAAATGCCGCTAACTCACGGTATTGGGCCAATGCCAAACGAACACCACCACCTAACTTCTTAACAACTTTAGTTTGGGCTGCTCCACCAACACGAGATACTGATAAACCAGCATTAATCGCAGGACGGATACCAGCGTTAAACAAATCTGTTTCTAAGAAAATTTGACCATCAGTAATTGAAATTACATTTGTTGGTACAAAAGCAGATACATCGCCTGCTTGTGTTTCAATAATTGGTAATGCTGTTAATGATCCTGTTTTGCCTTTCACTTCACCATTGGTGAATTTTTCAACATAATCAGCATTTACTCTTGATGCACGCTCTAATAAACGTGAATGAAGATAGAATACATCACCAGGATAGGCTTCACGACCCGGAGGACGTTTTAACAAAAGAGATACCTGACGGTAAGCCCATGCTTGTTTGGTTAAATCATCATAAACGATTAAAGCGTCTTCACCACGATCGCGGAAATATTCGCCCATGGCACAACCCGCATAAGGAGCCATGTATTGCATAGCTGCTGAATCAGATGCTGTTGCAGCAACAACGATTGTATGATCCATTGCGCCAAACTCTTCTAGTTTTCGCACAATTCCTGTTACTGATGAACGTTTTTGACCAATGGCAACATAGATACAAGTTACACCTTTGCCCTTTTGATTAATAATCGCATCAATTGCAACAGCAGTTTTACCTGTTTGTCTGTCACCAATAATTAGCTCACGTTGACCACGGCCAACTGGCACCATGGCATCAATTGATTTTAAACCTGTTTGTACTGGTTGATCAACTGATTGACGCTCAATTACACCTGGTGCAATGCGCTCAACTGGTGACATGATTTTAGCGTCAATTGGACCATTTCCATCAATAGGATTTCCTAAAGCATCAACTACACGTCCTACCATTTCTGGGCCAACAGGTACTTCTAAAATCTTACCTGTACATTTTGCTTTATCGCCTTCTGAAATGTTTGTGTAATCACCCATGATGACAACACCAACTGAATCGCGCTCTAAATTTAGAGCCAAAGCATATGTGTTATTAGGCAATTCAATCATTTCCCCTTGCATAACATCTGCAAGACCATGGATACGTGCAATACCATCTGAAACGGATACAACCGTTCCTTCTGTTCTTGCTTCTGATTGTACTTCGAAATTCTTTATGCGCTCTTTAATAAGTTCGCTAATTTCTGATGGATTCAATGTCGTTTGCATTGTGAGTCCTCTTTCCAATTAGTGAGTTATACTTTTATAACTCGTTATTTATTTATAGAAATATTTAATTAATACCAATTAATTTAACATTTCTGTTTTTAATTTTTCTAGTTTAGCCTTTAAAGAGCCATCAATAACCAAGTCACCTGCAACTATGCGCGCACCACTTAAAAGCGATGCGTCAATGTGTTGATTGAGGTTTATTGTTTTTCCTAATCTGTTTGATAAGGAAGCAGTGATGTTATCTAATTGCTCTTGGTTTAACTCTTCAGATGTATAAACATCAGCACTGAGTGATTTCGCATCTTGCTCACTGATAAATTTAAAGACATTCACAACTTCTGGTAATAAGCCCAGGCGGTTGTTTTCTGCCATCATAGTGATTAAGTTTTTGTAACCATCATCAGAATCAACACCAACCAAAAGACCGACCAATTGGTCGTTGTTTTTATCTGGTGATGAAAATGATTGTGCCACTTCTTCTATACAGGCAACGCCTGCTGAAACCGTGAGTTGTTTTAACCAAGAGTCGACCAAACCTGCGTCTTTTGCAAAATCAAAAGCTGCTTTAGCATAAGGGCGAGCCAGTGTGACATGTTCAGCCATGATTAAATCTCTTTAACCAGGTCGTTTAACAAGTCTGCATGAACTTTAGAATCAACTTCTTTGTTCAACAACTTCTCAGCACCAGCCAAAGCAATACCTGAAACCTGCTTGCGCAAGTCTTCCTTTGCTCTGTTTGATTCTTGTTCTATCTCTGCAACAGCAGCAGCCAATTGACGATCTTTTTCAGCAATGGCATCGGCCTTTGCTTGATCTTTAATCTTGGTTGCCATTTTAGTAGCAGATTCGCGCACTGTTCCAGCTTGATCTTTGGCTTCGTTTACGATTTGCTCTGCTTCTGTTTGTGCTTTCTTTAGTGCAATATCAGCTTCATCTGATGCAGCTAAGCCATCAGCGATTTGCTTTTCACGTTCTTCCATAGCGCCCAATATAACAGGCCAAATCTTTTTCATGGTTATTAGTACAACCACTAGAAAAACAACCATTTGGATTATTAATGTGAAATTTATACTCATTGCGATATTCTCCTAATAAAATCTAATGTTAATATAATAAAAGACTTAATTAAGTTAGCTAGCAACAGCTGTAATAGGTCCTAGGAACGGGTTAGCAAAAGTAAAGAACAATGCTAAACCAATACCAATCATCGCTACTGCATCTAGTAAACCTGCGATTAAGAACATTTTACCTTGTAACATAGGAGCCAATTCTGGTTGTCTGGCTGAAGCTTCTAATAAGCGACCTCCTAATAAACCAAAACCAATTGCTGTTCCAAGTGCACCCATACCAATGATTAATGCTACTGCGATTGCTGTCATACCTTGTATATCAGCGTATAAAGCCAAGTTTTCCATCGTTTTCTCCGATTATTTTATTTTGACGAAATTAAAAATTTTACTACTATTAAAGTTTACTTTTTTTTGATTTACAATTACTAGTGTCCAGTATCATGTGATTGAGCCAAATAGACCACACTCAACATCATGAAAATAAACGCTTGTAAGGTAATGATTAAAATGTGGAATAATGCCCACATTAAACCCAAAAGAAATTGAGCAATTATCATGATGATTCCACCAAATGATAATAATTGTTCAAGTCCATATCCAAGGGTAAATACGGCGATTAACATAAATATTAATTCACCTGCATATAAGTTTCCAAATAAACGCAAACCAAGAGAGACTGGTTTGGCTATGGTTTCTACTGTGTTTAGTAAAGTGTTTGGTAACAACACCAATATCTTGCCAACAGGGCCTTTGGCCTCAAAAGGGTGACCAAAATATTCTTTTGCGTAACCAACTGGGCCTTTTTTTGTAAAGTTATAGTACATAACCAATAGAATGACAGCAAAAGACATTCCAAAAGTTATGTTTAAATCTGTTGATGGTACAACGCGCATATAATCAATGCCCACAGCCATACCGGCAGCTGGTAACAAGTCCACAGGAACCAAATCCATAAAGTTCATTAAAAAGACCCATACAAAAATACTTAAAGCCAATGGTGCAACCACTTTGCTTTTATAATGAAAAAGATCGTTAACTTGTTCGTTGACAAATTTAATTATCATTTCAACAAAGTTTTGAGACTTAGATGGTACCCCTGATTTTGCATTTTTAGCTATGTATCCAAAAAAACCCAAAAAAACCACAGCGGTTATTAATGTATAAATAACACTGTCAACATGGACAGTCCAAAAAGTTGAACCTTCAACCAATTCTAGTTTGTTGTTTTCTAAGTGATGCTTTATGTATCCGCCGATGCCGCCTGATGCCATTTTTCTATACTCTACTTATATTCTTTATCTAAATACGGTTAATAAAGCAACAAAAAAAACCAACAAGGTTGCCATAAAACCGACTATTACTGGCATAAAAGGAAGTGCCAATACTGCAATCGCAATATAAAACATTAACCCTATGGTTAAAAATTTAAATGCTTCTGCTCTAAACATTATTTGCATTATATTTTTTGATGATTGATCTCCCAAACCAAACACCATAAATGCAAAGACTATGCTTCCTGCAAAACTAATGCTGGCTCCAAAAAACCCAGCAATGGCTGCTGTTGATCCATTCAACAGTTGAAACACAAGAGCGATAATAATACCCATTATTAATTGCCAAACAGCTATTAAAAATACGGTTTTTTTGACTTCCAAAATTGATGGATGTTGTGCCATTTTCTATTATCAATGTTGCAAGGTTGTATCCCTTAAATACTTTCTTGAAACAATTGCCCTTGTTAAAAGCGGGTGCATTATATAAGGATAAATAGCATTTATCAACATTGGTAGATAATAATGGTGTGTTTTTGTTTGTAATTTTAACTGAAGGTGCAAAAATCGAGATTTTTAATGCATTTGTTTTGATAAAGAACTGTTATTTAAACTATTATTTAATGGTTATAAATTGCCGACATTAGTGCGTTAGATCAAGTTAGGGTAAATACAATAATCTATTATGTTGTCGTATGAGTTCTGCTTTAGTATTATCAAATGATAATTATTATCGTTTGTTGGTGGCACCATGACTTTATCTGAATTACCTATCAATCAGCAAGCTCGCATTTGTTTTCTTCCTGATAACTTTAATTTAAGTGCACAGCTTATTGAGCAAGGCTTTGCTTTAAAAACAACAATTTCTTTGGCCCATAAAGCCCCTTTTAATGGTCCTATGGCCTTTCATTTACATGGCACGAAAATGTGCATTCCACGTGATATTGCTAAGCAAATAAAAATTGAGCTGTCTCTTATACACATCTCCGAGCCCACGAGACAGGCAGAAATCTCGT
>CAJXVJ010000101.1 GCA_913061105.1 uncultured Alcanivoracaceae bacterium
TACACAGAGTAGATCGTCGGCAGCGTCAGATGTGTATAAGAGACAGGTAATAGACAATTGATGCAATTGTAAAAGCAATACTTTTAGTTTCTTTGTCATTAATGGCATCAACGTTATTAATAACAAAATCTAAGTTATTCAATGCTTCTTTATATTTTTGTGAAATCCCATATAAGTTAGCTAAAAGCGCATACGTTCGAATTTTTACAGGCAAATAATCACACGCTGCCTTAAGCAACTCTAGATCTTTAACAGACTGGTCATAATTACCTTTTATGGAGAATTGGTAGATTTTTAGATATTTAAAATAACAATTTTGTTGGGATGATAGATTATTTTGAATAGACTCAAGCGAGTCTAGATTAGATGAAAACTTTGTCAGATCATTTGTTCTTAATTTTTCAGTGGTGATTAAATATTTATCTAACTCATCTTTTTGAAAAAGTGAGAGGTCTTCAATTTGATGGTTACCATCACTAGAAACCGCTTCTATTGAACATAACAATAAAACACTTGTTGCCACAAGTAGAAACTTGGTAACCATCATAAAAAACTTTTAATGTTAATTGATTAATAGATAATCTTAATCTTAATCTTCATCATCATCGTCATCAATATGAATACAGACAATATCTTTTGTATTCAATTGATCAAATGACTTGGCATTAACATTTAAAACATCCAACATCTCCTGTAATGTATCGTGTTGTTTAATCGATGTATTTTGGCCAATTTTCTCTAAAGCTTTTATGGTGTTATTCATAGTTTGTCCCTTTTAAGTTCATAATTATTTTTACTTGCGAAATCATACTAGCATATAAGAGATTATTAATCTATTTTTTTTATTTTTGACAGAGGAGGAATCAACAAGGTTGTTTTAAGACTGGTATTAGACTGTGCTAATTGAGATAATGTTAACTTGTAAATAAGAGTTTCTTCAATCGGTAATACAGCACACTCATACAATGTAACTTCCATATCCTCAGGATATGTTTTTAATAAAACATCGACAAGACTTTGAATATAATCTTGAGTGGTAGAAAATTTCTTTGATGTATTACTGCCCAAAACCCCTATTTGCCATAGAACCAGATAGGCACTGGAATCAAATTTCTTTTGTGACCTAATAAATTGACTCGCCTCATAATGTGTACACCCACAAGTACCTGGATCAATGCCTAAATCTGCATAAAGACAATCTTCAGCTGATATCCCAGGTTCCATATGGGCTTTAAACCCTTCTGCTTTGGCTTGTTTGATAGATTCATGAGGTGCCCAGGCAAATACTCCAGGATGACCGTAAAAAGCACCACAAACATTTTTTCCTAAACGCAATTCATCCATTATCACTGCAACCATTTTCTCGTAGGTTTTTCTGCGTGGCAATCCTTCTTGATAATATTCCTGAAGGCTTCTAACATCATCATTCATGCCAGCAACCCATTGTTCAACAATGTTATTGGATGCAGCCACAAACACCACATCTGCATTTTCAATATAACTTCGTGATAGAGGTGTGATGTGTGAACCCAATGTCATTCCTAAACCCACATTCACTAAACTGCCTTTATTTTCCATTGGTTATTGTTTATTCATTTATCATTGAAGTGGCTTCTGCCAAATCAACACTAACAAGTCTTGATACTCCTGGTTCACGCATGGTGACTCCATTGAGTTGATTGGCAATTTCCATGGTCACTTTATTATGTGTGACGAATAAAAATTGGACTCTTTCAGACATTTCAGCTACCATTTTAGAGAATCTAGCAACATTTGCATCATCTAATGGTGCGTCAACCTCATCTAGCATACAAAACGGAGCTGGGTTAAGGTTGAATATTGAAAAAACCATGGCAACAGCTGTTAAGGCTTTTTCACCACCTGAGAGTAATTGAATATTAGAGATGCGCTTTCCTGGAGGACGCGCCATAATTGAAACTCCAGTTGTTAGTAAATCATCACTGGTAAGTTCTAGGTAACAATGCCCGCCACCGAAAAGTTTTGGAAACAAAATTTTGATATTTGTATTAATGGCTTCAAATGTGTCTTTAAATAGGGTTCTGGTTTCTTTATCAATTTTACGAATGGCTTTTTCTAAGGTTTCTAAAGCATCAACCAAATCGTCATTCTGTTGATCCAAGTATTCTTTGCGCTGGCTTTCTTCTTCGTATTCTGAAATAGCAGCCAAATTGACTGGTTCAAGACGAACTATGCTCCTCTCCATTCTTTCAAGTTCGTTTTGTTTGAATTCAGCATTTTGCCCTTCTGGTACTTCAGAAACTACTTGTTTGGCTTCAAATCCTTTTTCAGTAATTTGTTCGTTATAGGCGTCAGCACGTAATTGGTTACTTTGATGTTCTAAGCGAGAGTTTTCCAATTTACTGCGGGCATGTTCAATACTGGCATTGTGGTCACTGCGTTGTCTTTCGAGCAACTCTAATTCAGCTTGACATGCTTGTGTTTGTTGGCGCAACTCATCTCTTTGCTTTTCTGTTTCAATTCTATTGTCTAATAATTTTTCCAATTCCGTTTGTTTTGCTTCAACCGGACTGGCATCTTGAGACATTTGTTGTAACAAATCTTTTTGCCTGACCTGCAATCTATCACTGTGTTGCTCCATTCTGACTATGCTGTGATTAGAAGAATTAATTTTACTTTGTAAACTTTGCAGTAATAGTTTTTGTTGATAGTAAAAATTTGAAGTGTCAGCAAGAGATTTTTTAGACTGCTCCTTAGCTGCAACCAAATCGTGTTGTTGTTGTTCTTGATTCTGTTTCTGATCGAGTAATTCTGTTGAAATGGCTATGGCTTCTTCTAATTCAGCTCTGGCTTTTTTAACACTGCTCTCATCAATTTCAATTTGCACTTGTAATTGTTCTGATTCTGTATTGATTTGGATATGGCGTGATTGTATTTGTTCAATCTTATGTTTTTTTGAAGATATATTGGCATTCAATTCTGACAATTGCCTATGGCCCATATTGACATCCAATTGCAGCTGTTCTTTTTGTGATTCTAATTGAGCAATATCAATACGTCCTTGTTCAATTTCACCAACCAATTCATTTATTAAGTTTTCTAGGGTTTTAATGTTTTTTTCTAAATCCTTTAGTTCTTTTTTTCTCAATAAAAATCCACCCGCATTTTTACCTTGACTGGTTTTTAACCAGTTTTTACCTATTAAAACACCATCTCTTGTGATAAATGATTGTCCAGTTTTCAATTTGTTACGGCTTTTTAATGCTTGGGTTAAATCATCACTGATATAAATATTATTAAACCATTCATTCAACACTTCTGGTCCTTTGACCATCTCTGCCAAGCTTCCTGCTGTGGCCTTATTTTCCTGATTACTGTTCTCAACTATCACTAAATTGCCAAATTGCCAATCAGTGAGGGCTGCTTCTAGTGCTGTTTTTTGATCGGCAACAAGCGCCTGTAAATGCTCACCTAATGCTGTTTCTACGGCCTTTTCCCAGCCAGTGTCTACTTCTAATAATTGTGATAATTTGCTGGCTGATTCTAAATCGTGTTGGTTGTACCATTGTCTTGCTTCTTCATCATTATCACTCATGGCTGCTTGTTGTAATGCCAACAATGAGCCACGCTTACCCTTGGCTTGGTGCAATTGCATTTGCTTTTCGTTGAGCTTTTCTTGATCAAGTCGAGTTTTGTTTTTATTTAGTTCAAGACTGTTTTTTACTTCTTCTAAATTTTCAACTTTCTCATCTTGAGCCAGATTATTTTCTTCTTGTTTTAATTGCAGCTCTTCCAGTTCTTTTTCCAATGGTAAGGCTGTGGCAGTTGAGCTTTCATTTTTTAAGACTTGCAAACGTTCTGCTTGGCGGCCCAATTGTTGATCAAGGCTTGCAATTTTTGTTTGCTCTACTTCAACGATGCGATTTTTCTCAGAAATTTGGCTAACCAAATTGTTCCAACTGCTTTGCCATTCCAGCAACTCATCTTCTAAAACTGAAAACGCCTCCTTTTTCTCGTTCACCAGTTTTTCAAATTTTTCTAACTCTGGTTCAACTTTTTTGAATTCTCTTTCGGTGTTCGCAAGATCAATTTGGTCTTTGTTTAACTGTTCTTTACTGATTTTTAATGCATCTTCGGCTTCTTGTAGTTCTTTAGCCAGTCTTTCTGATAATGATTTTGAATGACTGATAAACTGTTCAATTTTTCCGATTTCAGCATTGACTAAATACAATTGCTCTTGGATTTTATTGCCTTTATCTTGCAACACATGATAAGCAATGCGCTGTTTGTCAATTTGATTTTCGCTACCAGTTAAACCCGTTTTTATTTCTTCTAGTGCCAAATCTAATTCTGTAACAACCAATTGGCTTTTTTCTGTTTTGTTTTGCCATTGTTGCCACTTCAAGCCCAACAACTCTACTTCTATAATGCGAAACTTATCTTTCAATCCTTTGTATTTTTCTGCGTTTTTTGCCTGGCGTTTGAGGTGATTAATGTGTTTGCCAACTTCGGCACGTAGATCATCGAGTCTTTCCAAATTTTCACGCGTGTGTTTTATTCTTCTTTCTGTTTCCCTTCTGCGTTCTCGGTACTTTGATATTCCTGCCGCTTCTTCTATGTAACTGCGTAATTCTTCAGGTTTTGATTCAACAATGCGTGAAATCATGCCTTGTTCAATAATGGCATAACTACGTGGACCCAAACCAGTTCCCAAAAATAAATCGGTTATGTCTTTTTTACGGCATTTTGTTTTATTCAAATAATACTTAGATTGGCCATCTCTAGAAACCATTCTTTTTACAGAAATTTCATTGTATTGAGCAAATTCACCTTTTGCCATGCCCATAGAATTATCAAAAATCAACTCTACCATCGCCGTTCCAACGGGCTTTCTTGAACTAGATCCGCTAAAAATTACGTCAGTCATAGAACCGCCACGCAGCATTTTGGCGCTTGTTTCTCCCATAACCCAACGAACAGCATCAATAATATTTGACTTGCCACAGCCATTTGGCCCAACCACTCCAATCAGATTGGAAGGCATAAGAAATTCAGTTGAGTCAACAAATGACTTAAATCCTGATAATTTTATCTTTGTTAATCGCATATAGACTTGCTAATCCTTTTTATTTTCGGTAAGGTGCATTTTTTTAAACGATACATTATGCCATGACAACAACGCCAAGCAAAGAACTAGAAACATTTGTTAACCCACAAAAGGGCAGAGATTATAAAATATCGATGAGAATACCTGAATTTACCTGTTTGTGTCCAAAAACTGGTCAACCAGATTTCGCCACCATATATTTAGATTACACTCCTGATGAATTGTGTGTAGAATTAAAATCTTTAAAACTTTATGTTTGGTCTTTTCGTGAGACTGGAGCTTTCCATGAAGCCATTACGAATCAAATATTAGATGATTTAGTTAAAGCCACTGACCCACGTTGGATGAAAGTCCGTGTTGAGTTTATGGTTCGTGGTGGAATTTATACCGATGTTACGGTTGAACACACAAAATAACACTTTAAAATAAATGGGCAGACAATCTGCCCATTAGTTTTCTCAATCTTTTACAATGCATTTAGGTCACTCAAAACCATTGGCAAATATCACATCAAAATCACCAAATTCGCCTAATTGGATTTTGTTTGCTTTTATATTGGTATTGTTATTACAATGACTAAAAGACCCATTACCGTTGCCTATACAGGTTCTAACAAAATTCAAAAAACCCACAAATACAACATCCGAAATATTGTCATCGTTCAATAAAGCTAATTTCACATCGGAATAATCTCCACTCACACCACTGACATCGCTACAACTAAAATTAAGGTTCCCATCATTTAAACAGACTTGGTTAACACCTGGATTGCTGCCATTTACATTACTAAAAACAATATCTATACTGCCGTTATTATCCAAATCCCCAAGAGCTAAACCATTTGTTCTGTTTTCATTGGCATTGATAGGGTTGCATGTCAGTGTTCCTGAACCATTGTTGATACAAATATTATTAGTTGCTCCATCACTTGAAGTCACAATATCATTGTTACCATCTGAGTTAATATCGGCTATTTCACCATTGTATGCATTCGTATTGGTTGCTGTACAAGAGGAGAAGGTTCCATCACCCGCACCATAACAGATATTTATGCCATTTTCAAAATGCATAAAAACCACATCTAATGTGTTATCTGCATTCATATAAGCAAATTTAACATCACCTGTAGTGTTAGAATTGGGTATTTCAGAACACGTTGTAAATTGGCCTAAACCATTGCCTAAACATATTCTATGATTATCAAATGCAGCTGAAAAGGCCACATCTGTAAAACCATCATTATTAACATCTGCTAATGCAGTATTATTTGTATTATTGGTGCCTATAACAAATACCGAGCAATTTCGATAAGCTCCTAAACCATCCCCTAAACAGATGGAAGGGATATCGGAAATAAAATCATCAAATATTGCATCTAAATGTGAATCTTGATCCAGATACCCAACAGAAACAGAACTTTTTACACTACTAATACTTGTGGTGTCACATTGACCAAAATTTCCTTGTCCATCACCAGCACATAAATAAGATTGATCTGCAACATCTGAATTAATAGCAGTTGCAACAAGATCTATTTTATCTTGACAATGACTGACGCCTTGCAATGTTAATGAATAATTACCAGTTGCAGGTGAACTGTTTTCCCATGTATTAAAATGCCCAACTGATGGATCAGGAGCATGGACCAATGAAGCAGTCTGTGCAAATAGCGGATTGGCAACTCCATCCAATGGGTCATTAGAAAAACCTGCTACCACTAAAACATATTCCCCTGCTTGTGATAATACATATCCGGAGTTATCAGTAGCAACTCCTGTTAATGTGGATGCAAAGGGAGAGGCACTTGGTGGCGTATCATCGTTAAACAAAACGGGAGTTCCAAGTTTATCAAATAAGAACAACCGTGTATCAAAAGTAGCACTTGCAAAAGGATCAGTGATTGAATCTGAAGTAATTTGAAAATTAGATGGATCATCTATCTTAATACAATAAGCATCACGATGATCATTTGGCGAACTTGTTGTACCGAATATAAAGGGCAATTCGCCTTTACCTCTTGTGACTTGTGCCTGCCCATCAGGGAAACTTGGTGCATCATTAATTTCTGTCCATTTTGTAAATTCTCCAAATTCTCCTAATTGTACTTGGTTGACTTGAATTTTGTCATCATTGAAACAATCTGTAAATGTTCCATCTCCTACACCATAGCATATTCGAGTGTGGAAATTGACACCAAAAACAGCATCAAGAAAACCATCGCCATTAAGATCACCTAAACTGACCGATTTATGGTTATCTGCCGTACCACTGACATTGGTGCAAGTAAAAGCACCTAGCCCATCACCAAGACACACTTTATTTAGACCCGATTGAAATCCATTATTATTAGAGAAAACTGCATCAATATTTCCATCAGCATTTAAATCATTCATGGCTATACCAGTTGTATCATGAATTAGCGCATTCATAGCTGAACAATTTATGGCTCCGGTTCCATCGTTTAAACAGACTTGTGAAGGTTGTTGTTCTGCATAGGTCACAATATCTAGATGATTGTCATTATTGATATCATTAATCTCCAAACCTCGACCCGATTGTACCGATACATTATTACAGGTCCCAAAGCTGCCAACTCCATCACCTGGACATATTTGAATAGAATTGAAACCATGTACGATTAAATCTATATTATTGTCCGTATCCATATAGGCTAAATCGATATTTGAAAAGAAATCCTGAGATACAGGAATTTCGGTACAATTACTTAAGAATCCACTCACACCATTTCCAAGGCAAATTTTTACTACCGTAGAATTAAAACCAATAAAAACCGCGTCTGGTTTTTGATCATTATTAATATCAGCCACTGCTACTCTGGATGTGTCAAAGACTCCAATATCAAGAGAATTACATTGATTAAAACCATCCAATCCACTCCCAAGACACAATGTGGGTGATTCACCGCCTTCATCAAAAATCACATCCAGGTGTTTATCTTTATTAAAATAGCCAATAGTCAAATCATCCTTATTTGAAGCAGAACTCTCGTTATTACAAGCAGGAAAATCGCCTTGGCCATCCCCAAAGCACATACTTGTGTCTGATTCAGACGTATTTGTGCCAATAATATCTAAATTTTCTTGGCAAAATTCTACCCCTTGTAATCCTAAAAAATAATCACCAGTTGCTGGTGTAGCATTGTCCCAACCGGCAAAGCGACCTGATATAGGATTTGAGCCATTAATTAAACCAGAATTACCTGAATTAAAATTAAATAATGAATTATTTCCAGAATCTATAGGTGAATGAGCAAACCCTGTAACAACCAAAACATATTCACCAGGCTGATCCAATACATAGCCAGAGCCATCTGTTGCAGCTCCTGTGAGTGTCGAATGAAATGGGGCTGAATTATGAGCTGTGTCATCATTAAACAACAATGGCTTACCATTTTTATCAAATAAGAACAAACGCGTATCAAAAGTAGCTGTGGCTGCCGGGTCCGTATTGGCATCACTGGTGACACTGAAATTATTGGTATCCGTGATTTTAATACAATAACTGTCTCGAACATCACTAGCAGAAGTTTGACCAATTATTTGTAATAGTTTTCCTGCTCCTTGAGAGATTTGTGCTGATTTATCAGGAAAACTGGGCGCATCATTGATCTCACTCCATGTGCCCCCACCTGCAAAGGCTTGTGAAACACAAAGAATAATTAGTAAGTTAAAAGTGATTAATGATTTTGAATATGATGCTTTCATCTTATTTCCTGTTTAATGGATATGATATATGCGTAATAATTATACAAGTAAAAAATATTTTGCTCAATATAGAGCCTTATAATACTGTATGCGTATTATTAATAAATTAACGGACATTTTATTAATTTTTTTATTGTGATTAATCATATGCATTGGGGTTTTAACTCCATTCAAGACATATAGACATTTATCTTTTTTTTCTAATTTTGACAACAGCCTATGCCTTTGTGATAGGATTAATGTTTCAAAATAAAAAATCAATAAAGAGAAAACATGTTTAAATTTAAAATGCCAACTTTACAAATTGCAGTCTTAATATTATTTTTTGTTAGTATCAACCTCAATGCTAAACCCCATAAAGATCATGCCTCAGAGGACAGTAAATCGGTATCTGCGGACTTAATTCTTCACAATGCGAAAATTTACAGCCTTAACTGGGATGAACCTTCACTAGATGGTGTGCCTGCAAAAAATGCCCCTCACGATAAAAATGGGTGGCACCCAGATGCACAGGCCATCGCTATTAAAGACGATAAAATATTGTTTGTAGGCAGCAATAAAGCTGCGATGGAATTTAAAACAGACAAAACTAAAATTGTCGACTTAGAATCGGCTGTGGTTGTTCCTGGATTGGTAGATTCACATGGGCATGTTGGTGAATTAGGTGAACTTTTGCATAAAGTTAATTTAACCGATGTAAAAAATGCCGATGAAGCGATTGGACGCATCAAAGCTTTTGTTAAAAATCCAGAAAAGGGAGAATGGATTATTGGGCAAGGTTGGGACGAAGGTGATTGGGCCAACAATTACCCAACCAGACAAATGCTAGATAAACATTTTCCTGAAAATCCTGTTTATTTAAAAAGCCTGCATGGTTTTGCGGGGTGGGGAAATACCTTGGCCTTTGAATTAGCTGGCATATCAAAAGAAACTAAGGCACCAGTGGGTGGCGAAATCCTAAAAGATAAAAATGGCGAATTACTCGGTATAGTCTTAAATCGCGCCACCACACTCATGAATGATTCAATTCCTGAAGCCAGTGAAAAACAGTTCGAAAAGTACATTTATGATGGACTAAATAAGATGGCAGAAGATGGATTTGTTGCTATACATCAAGCTGGCGCCAGTACTGCGCACATGACGGCATTTGAAAACTTAAGAAAAAACAACAACTTACCAACCCGTGTCTATGCCATGTTATCTGCCAGAGATGAAGATTTATCTAATAAATGGATAAAAAAAGGCCCTCAATCAGATAAAGAAGGATGGCTTGATGTGCGATCAGTCAAAGCTTATTATGATGGCGCATTGGGTTCACGTGGCGCTCGTTTGATAGATGATTACGAAGACAAACCTGGACACAAAGGCATCAGTGGCGATGGTTATGGGTTTAACGGACAAATAGTAGAAAAACTTATGCAAGCTGGTTTCCAAGTAGGTGTACATGCCATAGGTGATGCCGGCAACCGTGAAACCGTAGATTATTTTCAATCTGTATTTAACAAGCATCCAAATTCTCAAAAAAACAGACACAGAATAGAACACGCCCAAATTATTCATCCCGATGATGTTAAAAGGCTCAAAGAATTATCAATAATTGCTTCTATGGAACCTCCGCATGCTGTTGAAGATAAAACCTGGGCAGAAGACCGACTGGGGCCAGATAGAATCAAACATGCATATGCTTGGAGAACCATGCGAAAAGCAGGAATAGTGTTAACTTTTAATTCAGATTCCCCTGGTTCTGATCACAGCATATTTTATGGCTTACATGCTGCCATCACTCGTCGCGACAAGAACAAAAACCCCTCAGATGGATGGTATAGCGAACAAAACATGACTGCTGAAGAATCCTTACGAGCATATACCAACTGGGCTGCCTATTCAGCATTTAGAGAAAAAGATACAGGAATACTCAAAGCAGGTTACTGGGCAGATTTAACCATTATGGACATTGACCCTTTTCAATTGGGAGAAAACTCTCCTGGTGAATTACTTAAAGGCAAAATACTCATGACCATTATTGCTGGTAAAAAAGTATTTGATTCTAGTCAGCATAGAAATAAGCAATAAGGGCAAACAATAAAACATCAACTCATGCTTTTATCAGCCTGCCCATTTAAGTCCCACAATATTAATTAACCAATATGAAACTTATGTTAATTTAAAAAACGTGTATTTGGATAATCTCAATCATTTGGCAGCCAGTATTTCTAATCTTTGCAATAAGGCCTGTGCTGGCATATATGTTGGAATGAGCTCACCTGCATCAGTCACAATATTAGGAGTGCCCCTTACACCTGCTTTTTTACCTGAGTCATAGTGATCTGCCACAGGATTATCACATTGTTTAGGTTCAAGATCTTTGCCATTTTGAGCCATTGTCATCGCTTCATTTCTATCGATTGCACACCATGCATGAACAGCTTTATTATAAGAAGGTGTATTTATCCCAGAACGTGGCCAAAATAAATAAGATATACCGATGCCCAATTCATTGTATTCTTCCATTTCAGTGTGAAGTTTCCGACAATAGCCACAATCAATATCTGTATAAACAGTAATGTGGTGTTTCATGTCTTCAGGAAAAAAGTCTATGCGTTGATCTTTATCAAACTTATTAACGATGTCCTTTCGTTTAGAAGTTTTACTGTCTTCAGTTAAATTTTTACGGGAGTTAGTTTCAATTATGGTCCCTTGAATAAAGTATTTACCATCATCCGTCATATAATAAACATCATCAATATTATCAGATTCTAGGTTGATTTGTTTTATGCCTTTAATAGGTGTTGTAGAGGTTGATGAGATTTTTGCAGCTGGTGCTAATTGTTTTAAACCATTTGTAATATCACTTGATGGTTGTTGTGCAACAGAAAGTCCTGAGCATAGAAGTGAAGCAACTATTATTCTTTTCATATAATTTACCCAATAATTTTTAGTAATTAATCAGACATAAATATTTAAAGAAAGTTTTTAAAGAGGCCATTTCTTTAGATTTTGAGATGTTTAATTTCCCTCCTGCATTCGTGTATCGTTGTAAAAAACTGAATTAGTTTTTTTCTTGCTAGCTTTTTAGGTTGATGTATATTTGTGACCATTATGGCAAAACAAGAAGATCAGTTTAAAAAAGTGCTATCGCACGCAAAAGAATACGGTTATGTGTTTCAATCTAGTGAAATATATGATGGATTAAGTGCGGTGTATGACTACGCTCAAAATGGTGTAGAGCTAAAGAAAAATATCAGAGAATATTGGTGGAAAGCAATGGTTCAAATGCATGAGAATATTGTGGGTATCGATGCCTCTATATTGATGCATCCAACAACATGGAAAGCGTCTGGTCATGTAGATGCTTTTAACGATCCTTTAATTGATAATAAAGATTCTAAAAAACGCTATAGAGCAGATGTCTTAATAG
>CAJXVJ010000102.1 GCA_913061105.1 uncultured Alcanivoracaceae bacterium
CTACACAGAGTAGATCGTCGGCAGCGTCAGATGTGTATAAGAGACAGCTATTGGACCACATGCTTCTCCACCACTTAACTGGTCATATGTTTGCATGTCTTGGTCTGATTGATTGATGTCTTTTTGACAATATCTCACTCCTTTTGATTCAATTGCTTCTATTGCTGCCCTACATAACTGACAATCAGTCGAAGTATAGACAATGATATTACACATCGGATCAATTTGATTGGCTTTGGTTATATCACTTGAGCTATTGATAGATTGTTCATTTAGATTTGTGGGTTCTTTCTGGATATATTCAAAGTAGATGAACAGTACTACCGCGATTGCAAAAATAAAACCACCTAGGCCACCTGAAATCCTGTTCCTCATATCTTTACTCTAATGATTCTTTAGAAGTGAAATTAAATAATACATGCATTAATAGGATAATGATTTTGATACTAAAATGGAGGAGTATCTGTTTATTACAACCTATACATTAAACCTAAAATGTAATACATCGCCTTCTTTAACTAAGTACTCTTTGCCTTCCAAACGCAATTTGCCTGCTTCTTTACAACCCGCTTCTCCTTTGAACTGTATAAAATCATCATAAGCCATTGTTTCAGCGCGTATAAATCCTTTTTCAAAATCAGTATGAATCACACCAGCACATTGTGGCGCAGTTGATCCTGCTTTAAACGTCCATGCACGGACTTCTTTAACACCAGCTGTAAAATATGTCTGTAACCCCAATAAATCATGCCCTGCTCTAATCACACGATCAAGACCAGCCTCAGTTAATCCCAATTCTTCCATAAACATTTCTTTGTCTTCGTCATCTAATACTGCAATTTCAGATTCTATAACGGCACAAACAGGCACCACTGATGATTTTTCTGCTGCAGCCATTTCAGTGACTTTGTCTAAGAAAGGATTGTTCTCAAATCCATCTTCAGCAACATTGGCAATGTACATCACAGGCTTTGCAGTGATGAAACTGAATTCTCTGATGACTTCTTTTTCTTCTTTGTACAAATCCATAGCACGAATGGGTAGACCTTCAGATAATTGTGCCACAATTTTTTCAAGAACTGCCGCACGGGCTTGGGCTTCTTTATTGCCTGATTTGGATTGTTTTTGGGCTTTTAGTAAACCACGTTCAGCCGAATCTAGATCTGCTAGGGCTAATTCTGTATTAATTGTTTCGACATCATCCAAAGGGCTAATCTTTCCATCTACATGAACCACATCAGGATCTTCAAAACAACGTACCACATGCGCAATCGCATCAGTTTCTCGAATATTTGATAAAAATTTATTGCCCAAGCCCTCGCCTTTTGATGCTCCTGCAACTAATCCAGCAATATCTACAAACTCCATAACAGTGGGCAAAATTTTCTCAGGGTTAACAATTTCTGCCAAATCTTTTAATCGTGGATCAGGTACTTCGACCATACCAACATTTGGTTCTATGGTACAAAAAGGATAGTTTGCTGCATCAATACCCGCTTTGGTCAGTGCATTAAATAAAGTTGATTTTCCAACGTTGGGTAAACCAACAATGCCACATTTGAAGCCCATAATCTTGTCTTGTCATTTAAAAGAGGCGCATTTTAACAAATTGAAGGATTAATTGATATACTATCGACTATGCAGCGATTGAAAAAAACTTTATTAAATTTTAGGTTACAGTTGATTTTAACCTTATTTATTGTGCTGATATCGTTGTTAATGCTAATTAATGATTATTTGACAGCATTGATTTTTAATCAGTCCTATTATTTAAATGAGTCCCTGTTATTTAAAATTACAATTGTATTGTTGCTACTGCCTGCGTTATTTTATACCTCGTTGGGTGAGATAAAGCATTCAAGAGAGATTAATGTTGTTAAAGTGCTTTTATTGCTAGTGCCTACAGCCATTGTTCATGTTTTTGTTGCCAGTTATTTGATTCAATTAATTGGGCAAAACCTATTAAACCTGCCCTTTACTTTCTCGTTTTTAATTAAAAATAAATTCACTCAAGATTTTGTTTTTATTATCACCACTTATGGCCTTATGTATTTGATTGCCAGGTATTATTATTTGAATATAAGCAAAGCAAACAACAATAAAAATAAAACATTATCCATTAAATCTGGCACAAGAAGAGATATCATTGACATTGTTGACATTGACTGGATATCAGCAGAAACGCCCTATATTGCTATTTGGATTGATGAGAAAAAGCACCTTTACAACTCAACTTTAACAGATATTTTAAACAAGATAGAGCACACAGATTTCATCCGAATCCATAGGTCAACCATTGTCAACATAAGCAAAATCTCATCAATCACTTCGCGCTTAAATGGCGATTATGATATTCAATTGTACAATGACACCAAATTACGCTTAAGTAGGACATACCGTACTCCAGAAATCGACTCACAACTTAGAATATAAATACCTACAACTTAGAACATGTGGTGATTTTAGTGTTGCTAATTGTATAGCTAAGATAATATTATGGGTTTTTCCACAACTATTAAAGCTTATGAAATATTTACTAATCTTACTACTATCAAATTACAGTTTTGCTCAAGATAAACTTGTTGGCGGAGGCTGTGATGGATGTGAACTCATGTATGTAGGTATGCCTAAAGATATATCTAATGTAAGTAAAAGCCCTGCTTGGGATGGACCTGGACAAAAATTACTTATTACTGGAACGGTTTATAATCTAGACGGTACAACTCCTGCTCAGAATGTCATTGTCTACTATTGGCAAACAGATAATAGCGGATATTATCCAGATCGAAATAATTTAGATGCCCGTGCAAAGAGACATGGTTATGTTAGAGGCTGGGTAAAATCTGATAGCGAAGGAAAATATAAAATATATACCATCAGACCTGCGGCCTATCCGAATAGAGACATACCTGCTCATATTCATTTATCCATTAAAGAACCCGATATCCAAGATGAATATTATGTTGATGGTTTAGAATTTGATGATGATATTTTACTGACCAGTGAACACCGAAAAAAACTTCGAAACCGAGGAGGCAGTGGGGTTTTAAGAACATTAATCACTGCGTCGATGCAAATTGCAGAACACAACATTATACTTGGGTTAAACATTCCTAACTATCCTAAAACATTGAAACAAGCCTTTTCTTCAGGCCAAAAAATTGGAGAAGACTTTCATTCAATTACTCCCTATCATGCGTGGGGACCTGATAAAGGCAGCAATACTTGCCCTGTTTGTAGATACGGTCGTTACTTTGGAATAATGTACTTCATCAATCAGATTGACAAAACTAAAGAGACTGAGAAGTGGCTGGTCTTTTTAGAAGAATTAAGCCAAAAATGGGGAGTGCAGCTCAAAGTTTATTTAATTTATGGAGACGCTAAGAATAAGGGGATAACTCAGACTCAAGATAGTTTAGAAAAACTGGGTAAAAAGTTAAACCTTAAACACCTCGCTTTAACATTTGTTCCTCACTTTGAAGATAAGGAATCTGATATATACCTGGCCAAAATAAACCCAGTCGCAAAAAACACCATTATCATTTATAAAAACAGAAACATAATAGATAAATATATCAATCTAGAGGCCGAACAAACTCACTTCGATATTTTATCTACAGTATTGAATCAAAATTCAGCCCATTTCGATTTAAAAGAATCATGGAAACAATGATTTAGGATATTAATAACACAATAACAGCACAAGTCCCAAAAGCGTCAAATAAATTCTTAATACCTATTGAAAGCTGTGCTATCATCACCTTTTAATATCAGAATAATTTTTACCTATCTCGGTATGAACAATCACTTTTTTAAACAAGCTTTATTGACTGATGGCTGGCATGAAAATGTCAGTGTTGAAATAAATAATAGTGGCGTACTATCAAAAATCACAAAAAATTCTAGACATCAAGGTACTGATCCGGTTTTAGAATGTGTTATTCCTGCTATGCCGAATTGTCATTCGCATGTTTTTCAACGTGCCATGGCAGGTTTAACAGAATACAAAACTGCTGAAAATGATAGTTTTTGGTCTTGGCGTGATTTGATGTACAAAACAGCCAATCAAATTAGTGCTGAACAGCTCTATCACATAGCACGTTATTGCTATTCTGAGATGCTTGAAGCTGGCTATTCATCTGTGTGTGAATTTCATTATATTCATCGAGATTTAACAGATAAACAAAATTGTGAAAGCATGTCACTGGCAGTTATTAATGCCGCCCATGATGTTGGTATTCAATTGACACTTTTGCCTGTCCTGTATACTCAGGCACATATCGATGGATCGCCTTTATCAGAATTACAACAACGCTTTAAAATGTCTACTGATGAATATATCAGCCTGTATCAGTCTCTAGAGAAGCGGTTATTTCCTGAACAAAATATGGGGATTTGTTTTCATTCACTGCGTGCAGTATCTCTCGAAAAAATGAAAACTGTTTTAAATGCGCTCAATAATGGGCAACCGATTCACATACACATCGCAGAACAAGAGGCTGAAATACAACAAGTTTTGAAACACACTGGAAAACGGCCTGTGGAATTATTATTTGAAAATTTTGATGTTAATGAAAACTGGTGTTTGGTCCATGCAACGCATTTAAATGATGACGAAATTAAAATGATTTCACAATCAAAAACCATAGCTGGATTGTGCCCCATGACCGAGGCCAATCTTGGCGATGGCGTGTTTCCCTTAAAAGAGTTTATTCAAGAAAATGGGAGTTACGCCATTGGATCTGATAGTCACATTTTAATTAATCCTTTTCAAGAAATGCAAATTTTAGAATATTCACAAAGGTTGATAAGACAACAGCGCGTTATTGCCAGCACCCAACAAACACAAAATGTGGGTACTCTTTTGTGGAGTGATTCTGTTTCAGGAGGAGCCAAAGTTTGTCAACTGCCTGTTGCTGGATTAAAGGTTGGTCAAATGGCGAATTGGATAAGCTTAGATACACAAAACCCCATATTAACCAGCCTAAATGGTGCATTGTGTTTGGATTCTTTGATATTTGCTAATAATTTTATTGGAACGGATACTTATGCCAAAGGAAGTAAAATAGCTCAATTTAATCAAAACATCGTGCAAAACTACAAAAACACCTTAAAATCGTTGAGATAATTACAGTTTATAATAAATATTTGTTATTATACGCGGTCGCTTTATTGAATGAACAGAAACAGGAAAACATAATGGCAAGAGTTACAGTTGAAGATTGTTTAGAACACGTTGAAAATCGCTTTGCATTGGTGCAATTGGCATCCAAACGCGCACGCTTAATTGCAAATGGTCAAACTCCGATGGTTGAAGAAGAAAATGATAAACCTACAGTATTGGCATTACGCGAAATTGCTGCGGGTTTGATGACTGAAGAAAAATTACTAGAATTAGAGCTCGAAGAAAAACGCACGAAAGAATTGGACGAATGGAATGCTGCAGCTGAAGAGCAAGATTCTCAAATGATGTAAGACCAATTCTAATATAGAAACACAATGAATTATTTTTCCCACACAAAAATGATTAAGCCGTGACAGATACAGATGTCACGGCAATTCTCCAACACAAAGCTGTAGTTTCTGCCTACCAGTCTTTAACCAACCTAACCAGAACATATCTCAACCAGAATGAACAAGATTTATTAAAGAAATCCTTTCATTATGGCGCTGAAGCACACAAAACTCAATTTCGAAAATCAGGTGAACCCTATATAACCCACCCATTAACTGTGGCAACAATATTAGCTGAGTTAAATTTTGACATCAACACATTGTGTGCGGCAGTTTTACATGACACCATTGAAGACACTGAAGTTAGCGAGAATGATTTAAGAAAAGAGTTCAACAAAACTGTGGCGTATCTGGTTCAAGCCGTAACCAAACTAGATAAGCTTAAATTTAGAAATTTACATGAAGCGCAAGCTGAAAGCTTTGTAAAAATGCTGTTTGCCATGGCAGAAGATGTTCGTGTCATTATCATTAAACTGGCTGATCGATTACACAACATGCGCACCATCAGCGCCATGAGTGAGTCCAGTCGCAAACGCATCGCCAGAGAAACATTGGATGTGTTTGCTCCTATTGCTGAAAGATTGGGACTTAAAAAGATCCAAAATGAAATGCAAGACCATGCCTTTCATGCCTTATTACCGAATGTTGCAGAAAAGATTGAAAACAACATAAACAAATTGTCTGGCAACAGAAAGGAAGCCATTAATAAGATTCGCAAAAAAATCGTTAAAGCCTTGCTGCATTCAAATTTAACCGCCGAAGTTGATGGCAGACAAAAATCTTTGTACAGTGTTTACAATAAACAAAAGACCAAGGACTTGAGTTTTGATCAAATTCACGATGTCTTTGGAATCCGAGTAATCGTTAAGTCCGTACAAGAATGTTATATTGCATTGGGTGTTATACATGGTCTATATGCACCCAGAGAGAACAGTTTTAAGGATTATATTGCCGTTCCTAAAACCAATGGTTACCAATCGATACATACCTTGGTTACTGGACCATTTGGCCTGGCGATTGAAATTCAAATCAGAACTGTTGAAATGGATGTCGTTTGTGAATCTGGTGTCGCAGCTCATTGGATGTATAAAAGTAAAGATTCAGATGTTAATACCCGTTTAACTTTGGCACGAAACTGGCTTGGTGGGTTATTAAACATACAAAAAGAAACAGGCAGTTCAATAGAGTTTTATGAAAACATGAAACGTGATTTGCTCACAGATGAAATTTATGTTTTTACTCCCAGAGGAAAAATTATTCAATTACCATTGAACTCCACTGTACTAGATTTTGCTTTTGCGATTCATTCTAAAGTTGGTAAACATGCAGTCTCTGCCAAAGTTAATGACAAACCTGCTTCCCTGAAACAAAAATTAGAAACTGGACAAACAGTTTTAATTACCACAGATCAAAGCGCCAGCCCAAAAGCAGAATGGTTACAATTAGTAACAACCAGTAAAGCCAGGACAGCAATTCGTCACGCACTAAAACAGATAAAACAAGAAGATGCAGTATTTGTTGGGCATAAAATGATTGACAGAGCATTAGACACCTATGGATACTCATTCGATTCGATTGATAAACGATCAATCAAAAGGGTATTAAAGTATTACAAAAAAGACAACATGGATGAACTGTTAAAATCATTTGCATTCGGTGAATTATTGCCATCAATTGCGGCAAAAAAATTACTGCCTCTCATGAAACAACGTGGAATTGATAAAGCATATTCACCCAAAGAGGCCTTTTCAATCACTGGTAAGGAAGGCTCTATTATTAATTACCCACATTGTTGTGAACCCATAGTCGACGATGAAATTACTGGGTATTTAAGCCCATCTAAAGGCATAGTAGTACACAGAAAAAATTGCGCTAATCTTGATGAACTAGAAAAACACCCTGAACGTATGGTTGTTATGAATTGGGATTTAGAAAATGACATGATGTTCCAAACCACACTGCAAATGGATGTTATTAATAAACAAGGTGTACTGGCAAAACTTGCCAGTGTTGTCGCTGAGAACCATGGAAACATAGAAAGATTCGAACAAGTAGACCGTGATGGCAACTATTCTGGTTTAGAATTCCATTTAAGCATTGCAAATACTCAAAAACTTGATAACATTTTATATAAACTTAGACAATTACCCGAAGTGTTAAAAGCTTCTAGAAAGGAATTTAAATGAAAAAAATCATTGATACAGAAAATGCACCATCTGCCATAGGCACTTACTCACAAGCGGTGGTTCACAATGGCGTTTTGTATACATCTGGGCAAATCCCGATAGATCCACAAACAGATAAAATGTTAGAAGATGATTTTCGAAAACAAACACACCAAGTGTTTAGAAACCTTCAATCGATTGCGATAGCAGCCAACACCAGTTTACAAAACACACTTAAACTCAATATCTTTGTTCAAGATTTATCTAATTTTGCCACCATCAATGAAATCATGGCCGAGTACTTTGCCCAACCTTATCCTGCCAGAGCAGCGATAGAAGTGGCAGGTTTGCCTAAAAACGCCATGATAGAAATGGATGCCATCATAGCTATTAAATAGGCTTGAGTTTTTTAAGTTCTTTGCCATTAAAAAACTTTCTTAAAGACAAGCCTAATAACAATAATAAAGACAATCCTTGTAACCACATGGGTATATGGCTGTGTTGCATACTTAGGTGTTGATCTATATCAATACTCCAATGAGATACCAACCAATTAACCAGAAAACCACTGCTTAATGCAATTGACATGATTCCGATTAAATACAATACCATTGTACGCTTACCCATTTGTTGAGTAATAATGCCCAATGTTGCCATATTGGTTGCAGGTCCTGCCATTAAAAACACGATAACTGCACCAGGTGAAATTCCTGCCAATAGAAAGCCAGCAGCCAGAGGTGTAGAGGCTGTGGCGCAAACATACATTGGGATCCCCACAACTAACATCACCAACATTCCCGTCCAACCTGTCCCATATTCTAGCAAGAATTCATTGGAAACAAATGTCTGAACCATGGCTGCAAAAATCAACCCAATGACCAACCAAAAAATAATTTCATCTAATAAATTTGTAAAGGCATAACTCACACCATTCCAAACTTTATGTAATGTACTGATTTCTTTTTCATCCGTTGTACAACACGATTCTTCTGTTTCATTGATTGTTTGTTGTTCCTCGGATTTAGAATCACAACAACTGGTTTGAACAGGTTCTGTTACTTCTTTTTTGGCACAACAAGATGAATTATCTTTAGTTTTATTTTTAGTGGCTTCATCTTCAATTTTTTCGTCATCTGTATCAAAAAAATTGACCAATGTTCCTGCTGTTATCGCTGATGTTAACGCAATAATTGGACGGACAATGGCCATAAAAGGCCCCATCATCGCATAGGTGATAAACACTGAATCTACCCCAGTTTCTGGAGTTGATACTAAAAAAGATGTGGTCGCAGATTTTGATGCCCCTGCTTTGCGTAAACCCATGGCAGCAGGAATAACGCCACAAGAACATAAGGGTAAAGGCGCTCCTAAAATGGCAGCTTTAACTATCGATCCAAAACCATCATGACTCAAATGTTTTTGTAAAAAGGCAGTGGGTATTAAGGTTTTAAATAATCCACCGATAAACAAACCAATTACTAACCAAAAAGAAGCGTCTAATGCCATGACATAAGTTGTATTGAGAAATTCAATCATTTAACTCTCCAATGCCGATAGTATGGAACAATGTGCAGCTGTTTCATCACCACCACAACAAGAAGTGTGAATTTTTTTTAATGCCGATTTGATGTGGGTTAATTCTTTGATCTTTTTTGAAATTTCATCCAACTTAATTTGGGTGAATTTTTTTACTTCTTGACAGGTATGTTCATCCTTTGTGACTTGAATGGCCAATAAGTCTTTAATTTCTTTCAATGTAAAACCAACCAGTTTTGCTTTTTTTATAAACATTAAACTGGCAATGGCTTTATCGGGATAATCTCTGTATCCGTTTTGTAATCGCTGAGGTTCATCCAACAGGCCTTGAGTTTCGTAATACCTCAAGGTTTGTATATCAATGCCAACTTCTGTGGCTAAATCACCTATTTTCATTGGAGTTTCTATTTAAAAAAACCCATTATAAACCCTAAAGTATACTATAGAGTCAAGGTGATTTAGAAAAAATCAAATAACTTTCTATTAATCCCATCCTTCAAATTTCAAATGGCGCATAGATGACCCATCATTTTTAATTTCTTTTAAAGCATCTATGCCAATTTTGATGTGATCTGTCACATAGTTGGCTGAAACGCTGGTGTCACTTTTTTCTGTTTTTACACCTTCAGGTATCATTGGTTGGTCTGTTACCAATAACAATGCGCCTACAGGAATTTCATTGGCAAAACCTGTAGAGAATATTGTTGCTGTCTCCATGTCGATTGCCATGGCTCTGCATTTTCTAAGGTATTTTTTAAATTTTTCATCGTGTTCCCAAACACGTCGATTGGTTGTGAAAACTGTTCCAGTCCAATAGTCTTTATCATAATTGGCTATGGTTGATGACACCGCTCTTTGTAATTTAAAGGCTGGTAGTGCAGGTACTTCTGGGGGTAAATAATCATTGGATGTTCCTTCTCCTCGGATGCCTGCCAATGGTAATATTAAATCACCTATGTTATTCTTCTTTTTTAGGCCGCCACATTTTCCTAAAAATAAGACTGCTTTTGGATCGATGGCGCTGAGTAAATCCATCACTGTGGCAGCATTGGCAGAACCCATGCCAAAATTAATAATAGTGACACCACCAAACGTTGCATTACTCATTGGACGGTCTTCACCTTGTATTTCTGCACCAGTTTGTTCACAGAATCTATAAACATAATCTGAAAAATTTGTAAGTAATATATATTTTCCAAAATCTTCGAGGGCTGTGCCTGTGTAGCGAGGTAACCAGTTTGTGACAATTTCGTCTTTTGTTATCATTATTTTTCTCCTTTGAAATTGGAAAAGTATCTTAACTCTTTTCTATCTGTGTTTCATGTTATCTAGAAAAGTTTTTGCATCTTTTCTATACTTAAGGGCCTATGGAAATAGTATCCTTGATAATATTGACAGGATTTAGATTTTAGGAAATTGTATTGTTGTTTGTTTTCTATGCCTTCGGCCACCACATCCATTCCCATCTCACGAGACATCCTTAATATTGTAGAAACAATGGTGATGCTGTTGGGGTCACCTGGTAATTTTTTGACAAATGACTGATCTATTTTAATTTTATCCAGCGGAAAGTTCATCAGATAGTTAAAAGATGCGTATCCAGTACCAAAATCATCCAATGAAATTTTAACGCCTAACAATTTTAATTTTTTGAATATACTTATGGTTAAGTCTGTTTTATCCATCAAGACAGATTCAGTGACTTCTATTTCAAGATAATTGGCAGGAATTTTATATCTTTGAATCAACCTTTCTAATTTTTCATAAAATTTTTCTTCTTGGATTTGTTTCACTGAGACATTAACAGCTATAAAGAAATTTTTCATGCCTTGATCAACCCATTGTTGAATCTGTTGACAAACATTTTCAAGCACCCAATCACCAATACCAATTATCATGTTTTTATTTTCGGCCATTTCAATAAAATCATTGGGATAAATAATGCCTTTAATTGGGTGATTCCATCTTATAAGTGCTTCAGAACCAACGACCTCATTATTAATCCCATGTAATACAGGTTGCAAACTAATAAAGAATTGGTTCTCAGCAATGGCAACCCTTAAATCTTTTTCTAATATGTGTTTGTCTATTACTGTTTTTTCTAATTCTTTTTCGAAATATTGAATTCGATTTCTGCCCTCTTCTTTGGCTTTGTGCATGGCTGTGTCGGCTCTTTGCAGCAATAAATCTTGATTGTCTCCATCTTTCGGGTACATAACAACACCTATGCTTGCAGTCATATGAAACAGGTCTTTACCAATATGATAGGGTTGCGATATTATTTCTAGAATTAACTGCGACATCGATTGGGACTGTTTTAATGCTTGATCATAATCCTTTTTAAGTTCAGATAACTCTACAATAAACTCATCTCCACCAAGTCTAGCAAGAGTATCACCAATGCGAATATTTTTTTCCAATCTTTTTGCCACTTCCTTGATTAAGAGATCACCAGTTTTATGCCCTTGAGAATCATTAATGTTTTTAAAATCATCCAATCCTATAATTAAGATTGCACCATTGTGGCTGTGCATTTTTGAAAGTGCCAGAGAATGATTAATTCGGTCTTTAAGTAGTATTCTATTCGGTAATTGGGTCAATGAATCATGCTGATCCATAAATTTAATCTTTTCTTCAAAATCTTTAATGTCAGTGATATCAACTGCAACAGTAACCGTCGATTTTTCAAAGTTACTGCTACCAGCATAGGGTTTTTTGGACAAATACAAGGCATGTTGAGATCCTTCTGAATCACGCCCTGTGACCTCAATATTAGATGCCCCACCATTTTCTTCGTTTGAATCATCTCCGATTAGTTTTCTGTATCGCTTATACTCAGTACTGAGTTGATTGATGTTACTCTGCTCAAATTCTTTAATTGTCATTCCAAAATATTTACTGGCGGCCTCATTGGCCAATAAAACATCACCTTTTCCATCAGTAACATAAATCATATGAG
>CAJXVJ010000103.1 GCA_913061105.1 uncultured Alcanivoracaceae bacterium
CGTGGGCTCGGAGATGTGTATAAGAGACAGCATAAATACATAATAATTATAGTAACCATTCTCGGAAAGTTTTAATTTCGGGAATGGCACAATCAAAAACTAAAGGAGCTTATAATGGCTAAAGACTTAAAAAATTGGAATCCAGATGACGAACAACAATGGGCGTCAAAAGGAAAATCAATTGCAACCAGAAATCTGTGGATTTCTATTCCTGCACTATTGGTGGGTTTCGCAGTATGGTTATACTGGGGAATAATCACTGTACAAATGATGAATCTTGGGTTCGCATTTGAAAAATCTCAGTTGTTTACATTAATGGCGATTGCTGGATTGTCTGGTGCTACATTAAGAATTCCATCAACTTTCTTTATTCGAATTGCTGGCGGTCGTAACACCATCTTTTTAACCACGGCCTTATTGATGATTCCTGCATTGGGAGCTGGTTTTGCTTTGCAAAATCCTGATACTCCATTGTGGCAGTTCCAATTGTGGGCTTTGTTATCTGGATTTGGTGGAGGTAATTTTGCCTCATCTATGAGTAATATTTCTTACTTTTACCCTAAAAAAATCCAAGGCTATTCATTGGGTATGAATGCTGGTTTAGGTAACTTTGGTGTAACAACCATGCAGATATTAGTCCCATTAGTGATGACTATTGCGTTATTTGGTTCATTTGGTGGAGATTCACTTGCGTTACAAAGTACTTCAGGAACTTTGATTGGTAAGATTCCTGCTGGGACACAAACTTGGATTCAAAATGCTGGATTTGTTTGGATGTTATTATTGGTTCCATTGGCATTTGCAACATGGTTTGGGATGAACAACATTGCTGATGAACATGTTTCACCTAATGTTGGTTCACCATTGGCTGCATTTGCAAAAATACTATTTATGTTGGCCATAGGTTTGTTAACTGCAGGTTTTGGATTGTGGTTGTTGTTAGAACAACATTGGGATAAATTCCTTGTATTGCCGATTGTGATTGTTATGACTGTGGTTCTATTGAAATTAATTCCTGGTGAAATTGGCAGTAACTTAACCCGACAATACCAAATATTTAAAAACAAACACACATGGGTCATGACTGTTATTTATACCATGACATTTGGTTCGTTTATTGGTTATGCTGCTGGTTTTGGCTTGTCCATAAAAGTTATATTTGGATATCAACATATATTGAATGAAACAACTGGCTTGTGGGAACACAATCTTGTAAATCCTGATGGACCAAGTGCCCTAATGTGGGCTTGGACAGGGCCATTTATTGGTGCATTAATACGTCCAGTTGGCGGCATGATTGCAGATAAATTGGGTGGTGCACGTGTAACTCAATGGGTCTCAGTGGTCATGATTGGATCAGCACTTGGAGTGGCTTACTACATGCAACAAGCTTATGCCAGTGCCACGCCGCAAGATTATTTTGTGCCATTCTTATTATTGTTTTTGGTTTTATTTACAGCCACAGGTATTGGTAATGGTTCAACCTTTAAATCAATAGCGACTATTTTTAATAAAGAACAAGCTGGCCCAGTATTGGGTTGGACATCAGCGATTGCTGCCTATGGTGCATTCTTAATTCCTAAAATATTAGGAGAGCAAATTAAAGCCACTACACCACAATATGCCTTGTATGGATTTGCCATATTTTATGCAGTATGCTTGGTATTGAATTGGTTTTATTACATGAGAAAAAATGCCGAACACCATAATCCATAGTATGCAAATAATACACAATAATAAACAATTAGAAGTTTCATTAAACTGAGGGGTTTAAAACAATGAGTCAATTTTTAGACAGGTTAACATACTTAACCAAGGTGAATCCAGAAACCTTTTCTGATGGTCATGGCATCACAACTGATGAAGATCGCAGCTGGGAACGTGCTTACAGAAACCGTTGGTCACATGATAAGGTCGTGCGTTCAACCCATGGCGTGAATTGTACAGGTTCATGTAGTTGGAAAATATATGTTAAACGTGGATTGGTTACTTGGGAAACCCAACAAACCAATTATCCACGCACACGTGATGATTTACCCAACCATGAACCACGTGGATGCCCGCGTGGCGCCAGCTATTCTTGGTATTTATATTCCGCCACTCGGTTGAAATACCCAATGATTAGAGGCAGATTGATGCGTTTGTGGCGTAAAGCCAAAGAAAAACATTCTGATCCTGTCTTGGCATGGAAATCCATAATGGAAGACAAAGATGACTGTACATCATACAAATCCATTCGTGGTTTAGGCGGATTTGTTCGCGCTGACTGGGAAGAAGTCAATGAAATTATTACGGCTTCAAATGTTCATACCATAAAAGAATATGGGCCGGATAGGGTGATTGGTTTCTCTCCAATTCCTGCTATGAGTATGGTCTCATATGCCGCAGGTTCACGTTATATTTCATTGATTGGTGGCGTTTGTCTGAGTTTTTATGATTGGTATTGTGATTTGCCACCATCATCCCCTCAAACTTGGGGCGAACAAACCGATGTGCCTGAAAGTGCCGATTGGTACAATTCATCTTATATTATTGCTTGGGGTTCTAATGTCCCTCAAACCCGAACTCCAGATGCACATTTCTTTACTGAAACACGTTACAAAGGCACGAAAACTGTATCTGTAACACCTGATTATTCAGAAGTAGCTAAACTAACTGATGAATGGTTGCCTGCAAGACAGGGAACCGATGCAGCCTTAGCCATGGCAATGGGACATGTCATTTTGAGTGAATTTCACCGTGATAATGTTAGTAATTACTTTGATGATTATTGTCGCACCTATACTGATATGCCATTTTTGATATGTCTTGATGAGCACGAAACTGGATTAGTGGCTACGCGTACATTACGTGCCAGTGATATAGATGGATTGGACAGCCAAGACAAAGCAGAATGGAAATCCATTTTAATTGATGAAAAGACCGACAATTTAGTTGTTCCAAATGGTACGGTTGGGTCTCGTTGGGAAGACAAAAAAGGCAAATGGAATCTAGAAACCAAAGACAATGTCAATGGTTCTGAAATTTGGCCAGTAAAAACATTGCTGGGTAATCATGATGATGTGGTAGAAGTCTCATTTCCATATTTTGCAAACAAACAACATGATCAAGAAATATTCCAACACACCAATCACGATGACATAATTATACACAAAGTTCCTGCACGTAAAATCATGACAAAAGATGGTGAAAAATATGTCGCCACAGTTTTTGATTTAATGATGGCAAATTATGGTGTAGACCGTGGACTTGGTGATGAAAATTGTGCAAAAGATTATGCTGATGATAAACCTTATACACCAGGTTGGCAAGAACAAATAACAGGAGTTGATAAAGATACTGTAGTTCGTATCGCCAGAGAATTTGGTGAAAATGCTGACAAGACACGTGGACGTTCCATGATTATTGTTGGTGCTGCTATGAACCATTGGTACCACATGGACATGAACTATCGTGGCATTATCAACATGTTGATGATGTGTGGTTGTGTCGGTAAATCAGGAGGTGGTTGGGCCCATTATGTTGGACAAGAAAAATTACGACCACAAACAGGTTGGTTGCCTTTGGCATTTGGATTAGATTGGCAACGTCCACCACGTCACATGAATGGTACATCATTCTTCTACAATCATGCCAACCAATGGCGTTATGAAAAATTAGAGATTGATGAAATGATTTCTCCATTGGCCAATAAAAAAGATTGGGAAAATTACTCATTAATTGATTGTAATTCAAGATCAGAGAGGATGGGTTGGTTACCATCTGCTCCTCAATTACAACAAAACCCAATTGAGTTAACAAAACAAGCTGCAGCAGCTGGTATGTCATCGGCTGATTATGTAGTAGAACAGTTAAAATCTAAAGAGCTTGAATTTTCATGTCAAGATCCAGATGATCCAAGAAACTTCCCTCGCAACATGTTTATTTGGCGCTCAAATGTATTGGGCTCAAGCGGTAAAGGCCATGAGTACATGTTAAAACATTTGCTTGGCACACAAAATGGTGTAATGGGCGAAGACATTGGTAAGCTAGGCAAAGATTTACCCACCGAAGTTAAGTGGCACAAAGATGGCGCTGAAGGGAAATTAGATTTAGTGGTAACTTTAGATTTTCGCATGTCAACCACTTGTTTGTATTCTGATATCGTTTTGCCAACGGCAACATGGTATGAGAAAAACGATTTAAATACATCAGATATGCATCCGTTTATTCACCCATTAAGTAAGGCGGTTGATCCTGCTTGGGAATCAAGAAGTGATTGGGCCATATTTAAAGGATTAGCTGAGAAGTTTTCAGAAGTTTGTGTTGGTCATTTGGGTGTTGAAAAAGACATTGTCACATTACCCATGCAACATGATACTCCTGGCGAATTGGCGCAAGCCATGGATGTCAAAGAATGGTACAAAGGCGAATGTGATCCCATTCCTGGACAAACCATGCCATCGCTTATTGAAGTCGAACGTGATTACCCAAATACCTATAAAAAATTCACTTCAGTTGGATATTTATTAGAAAAATTGGGCAATGGCGGTAAAGGCATAACATGGGAAACAGGCCAAGAAGTAGAAATGTTACGTAGTATTAATCGTAAAGTGCGTGATGAAGGCGTTTCAAAGGGCCAACCACGTATTGAATCTGACATAGAAGCCACAGAAGTTATATTGGCCTTGGCTCCTGAAACCAATGGTCAAGTGGCGGTTAAAGCTTGGGATTCATTGGGTAAGTTTACAGGCAGAGACCATAAGCATTTGGCCTTGCCTAAACAAGATGAAAAGATTCGTTTTCACGACATTCAAGCGCAACCCAGAAAAATCATATCATCACCGACTTGGTCAGGTTTAGAAGATGAGCATGTCAGTTATAACGCTTGTTATACCAATGTACATGAGTTAATCCCTTGGCGTACATTAACTGGACGCCAACATTTTTATCAAGATCACAAATGGTTGCGTGATTTTGGTGAAGGATTCTGTGTCTACAAACCACCCGTCAATACTAAGACTATTGCACCAATCAAAGGCACAAAGTCAAATGGCAATAAAGAAGTGGTGTTGAATTGGATAACTCCTCATCAAAAATGGGGCATACATTCAACTTATTCAGAAAACTTATTGATGTTAACGCTTTCAAGAGGCGGACCGATTGTTTGGATATCTGAAGTAGATGCTCAGAAAATTGATGTAGAGGACAACGATTGGATTGAATTATACAATGTTAATGGAACCATAGCTGCAAGAGCTGTAGTCTCTCAGCGTGTTCCTGAAGGCATGAGTATGATGTATCACGCACAAGAAAAAATCATTAATACTCCTGTGGGAGAAACCACTGGCCACCGTGGTGGTATTCATAACTCTGTCACCAGAGCTGTGATAAAACCCACACATATGGTAGGCGGTTATGCACAATTGTCTTATGGTTTTAATTACTATGGAACGGTAGGATCTAACCGCGATGAATTTGTTGTGGTCAGAAAAATGAGTAAAATTGAATGGAAAAATGAACCAGTCTCAGAAACAAGTGGAGAAATGGCATGAAAATTAGAGCACAAATAGGCAAAGTATTAAACCTTGATAAATGCATTGGTTGTCATACTTGTTCAGTGACCTGTAAAAATGTTTGGACCTCTCGTGAAGGGGTTGAATATGCCTGGTTTAACAATGTAGAAAGTAAACCTGGAATAGGTTTTCCTGATGATTGGGAAAACCAAGCCCGTTGGAATGGTGGTTGGGAACGTACTAAAAATGGCAAGATCAAGCCAAAAATGGGCGGCAAGTTAAAATTGTTAAGTAAAATTTTTGCCAATCCAGATTTACCTGAGATTGATGATTATTACGAGCCATTTACCTTTGATTATGCCCATTTACAAAATGCAGCAGAACAACCGACACCTCCAACAGCTCGCGCGCATTCAGCAATTACTGGTGAGAAGATAGAAAAGGTCAATAAAGGACCAAACTGGGAAGAAATTCTAGGTGGAGAATTTTCCAAGCGATCAAAAGATTACAACTTCAAAGACATAGAAAAAGAAATCTATGGGCAATTTGAAGAAACCTTTATGATGTATTTGCCACGATTGTGTGAGCATTGTTTGAACCCATCATGCGTGGCTACATGTCCTTCTGGAGCCATATATAAACGTGAAGAAGATGGCATTGTCTTAATTGACCAAGATAAATGTCGTGGATGGCGCATGTGTGTGTCGGGTTGTCCATACAAAAAAATCTACTTCAATTGGGAGTCAGGTAAATCAGAAAAATGTACGTTCTGTTATCCTCGTATTGAAGCAGGCGAGCCGACAGTTTGTTCAGAAACCTGTGTGGGTCGTATCCGTTACTTGGGTGTTATGTTATACGATGCTGATAAAATTCTTGAAGCAGCCAGTGTAGAGAACGAGCAAGATTTATACCAAGCACAGTTAGATTTGTTCCTGGACCCTAATGACCCTGCTGTTCAAAAGCAAGCTTTAGCAGATGGCGTACCCATGTCATGGATTGAAGCTGCGCAAGAATCTCCAGTGTACAAGATGGCTATGGAATGGAAAGTGGCTTTACCACTGCATCCAGAGTACAGAACATTACCGATGGTTTGGTATATGCCACCCTTATCACCGATTAAAACTGCCATGCAAAAAGGCCAAATTAGCAGTAATGGATTTTTTCCTCAATTCGATGATTTAAGAATTCCTGTGAAATACTTAGCCAATATGCTTACCGCTGGTGATGAATTGCCAGTAAAAAATGCCATTGAAACCATGATATTGTTACGTGAATTTATGCGTAAGAAAACTGTGGAAGGTGTAACTGATTTAGATATGTTGAAGAAACATGGTGTTAATGAACACATGATGGAAGACATGTATCGCTACATCGCCCTTGCAAATTATGAAGACAGATTTGTGATACCAACCAACCACCGTGAATATGCAGGTAAAACAGCGTTTGACAATGAAATCGCTGCAGCCAACAAAGGTTCATGTGGTTTTAGTTTTGGTAATGGCTGTCAAGGTGGAGCTGGTGAATCGATTAAGTTGAATATATTTGATACATCAAAAACCGGCAATACTATGAATGGTAAAGTGCGTGGGCAGGGGTCAAATGAACTGCCGATGTATACAAAGGAGGGAGAATAACATGAAAACATTTAAAGTACTGAGTATATTATTGTCCTATCCTCAAACAGAATGGGTGTCTCATTTAGATGAACTTGAAAAAGTAATTGTAGATGAAGAAATTCTTTCCAAGAAAAAACTAAAAGGCATCAGTCAATTGATAGCAAACCTACGAGACAGTGACTTAATCGAATGCCAAGAAAGATACGTGGCCACATTCGATAGGGGTGCTTCTCATTCATTGCATTTGTTTGAACACATACACGGAGAATCGCGTGACCGTGGTCAAGCCATGATTGATTTGATGGAAATGTATAATGCTAATGGTTTGGATGTTAATACTTCTGATTTACCTGACTATTTACCGGTATTTCTTGAGTTTTTATCAACAGGAAATCTGGCACAAGCCTCACATTTCTTAGGTGAAACAGCCAAAGTGTTGACCTTGATTAGTGAGCGTTTGGCTAAAAAAGACCTGCCATATCAACATGTTTTTTCTGCATTGATTGAAATAGCCGGTGAAAAAGTTAACCGCAAAGAAATCAAAAAGATAGTGGCAGCAGAGGGCGATGAGAATAGTTTTGAAAACGTCGATGGCAACTGGGAAGAACCAGAGGCCTTTGGCAAAAACCTATTTAAGTCCAAAGATTATTTGCATGAAAAGATTGCGATGAATATACATTCATCCAATCCGCATTCTCAACCCAATGCTGGCAAACCAGTACAACAGGAGCAATAAAATGAACAATTTTTTATTCGGAATATATCCATACATTGCAACTACCATATTTTTACTGGGCAGTTTGTACCGGTATGACAGAGAGCAATACACTTGGAAAGCCAACTCTAGTCAAATACTCAGTAAAAAAGGCATGAAATGGGGCAGTAACTTGTTTCATATCGGTATTATACTGTTGTTTTTTGGTCATTTAGTCGGCTTGTTGACACCCCACAGTGTTTATCACCATGTTATCAGTGTTGAAAATAAACAATTGATGGCAATGGTTGCTGGCGGTGTATTTGGTTCAATGTGTTTTGTTGGAATGGTAATACTCATACACAGAAGGATCACAAATCCAAGGGTTCGAGTGACCACTAAATTTGGTGATTGGGTGGCTTTACTATTATTGTTCGTGCAATTGATTCTGGGATTGTTGACATTACCTGCATCAGCACAACACATGGATGGCAGTTCAATGATTTCCTTGGCAAATTGGGCACAACACATCGCGACATTCCGCCCAGGAGCTGCAGATTTTATCATACATGAAGCCTTGATATTTAAACTACATATCGTATTGGGTTTAACCATGTTTGTTGTATTCCCATTCACACGTTTAGTCCATGTGTGGAGCATGCCAATTAAGTATGCCACAAGAAAAGGCTATCAAATAGTCCGCAAACGTGGCTAATATTTAGACCAATATTGTCCAGACCTAGATTGGGTTGACGACTAGTTTGATAAAAACCTGTGAAATTCGTTTCATGGGTTTTTTTATGGTTAATAAGGTATGGCTTCGCTACAGCTACGCTGTTTAAGTATCGCAAAGAGCGCAAAGGATGCGCAAAGCAACGCAGAGGGTAATATAATGTAAAAGAGTTCTTAAATTACCTCAATGTATTAAGCATAAAAATGATGGGCAACCACAAGGGGGATACCTTACAATAATTAGGAACTCCGTACGGTGTGCCTCTTGTGGATACCCTTTTTTCCTAAGTTTTATAACTCTTAAAATCGCTGTGTTATAATTAATTTACATTAAAAAATGATTAAGTCGTATTTTATAAATGATTGTAAATAGAACCTGTAAAGAATGTCATAATAAAACTGTTGAAGTGAGTACATACCCGTGGTCGAAAACCATTGTAAATTGCAATAATTGCGGAGCACATTTTAAGTTAAAAGACTATTTTGTCTGGCCCTTTCTTTTTATCTTAGAAATTTTCATTCCATTTGGTTTTTTGATTCTCTTATATTATGCGGTTTTGTATTGGTATTTTGCAATACCCATGGCTGTCATTAGTGTATTCATTCTTGAGTATTTAAAACGTAGGCTTGCTGGCCTTAAACTAGTTGGCTTAAGGGCAAAACTTAAAGAAAAGGGTGTGTATATTGATCCCAATAAATCAGCAGCTGCCAAGAAAAGGCTATAAAGTGAACATTACAGCTGGCATAAATAAATGAGCATTGAAAAAATTATTAGTTTAATTGAAAATTCACATTATAAATTGGCTTACGAACTGATTTTTAAGTCGCTAGAAATTAACCCAAATAATGTAGAATTACTTGAGCTATCTAAGAAACTCTCAGCTTGTGTAAGAAGTCAATGTATGGAATTAGCTTGCAATAAAGCCACTGAAATGTCATCAAAAGCTTATGAATCCGAGGCATTACTTAAAGCAATTATTAAACTCAATGGCGAATCTATATATGGCTAGTTATTGACCAAATCAAACTTAAATATTAAAACCAATACTCTGTGTATCTCTGTGTCTCCTCTGTGAATCTCTGTGATACTAAACATTTTCAAAATATGCATTATTTCTTCATTAACAAAGCAACCAATTCTTTAAATATTTTATAAGCCACCATTGCGGTCATTTTATTGATGTCTGTTTTTGGGTTGAGTTCTACAATGTCTGCTCCAATCACCTCATTGTCAATGTTCTGAATAATGGTCAATAAATCTCGGGTAAATAACCCACCTGGTTCATGGTGTGAAACACCGGGTGCACAACTGGGATCTAATGCATCTATATCTATTGAAATATACAAGGGTCCTGTCAGTTGGCTAACGTGCTCGTTGATGGCTTTTAAATCAAAATCTTTCATCTCAAAAACTTTAACATTAAACTTTTCGACTTGAGTTCTCTGGTGTTTGTCTAAAGTGCGGATGCCAACCTGGGTTAAAAATGTGGCCAATTCATTTTCCATTATTCTTGCAAATGGTGACGCATGAGAATAGGGGTTGTCTTGGAAATTATGGTACAAATCAGGGTGGGCATCAAAGTGTAAAATATTGATTGATGAGTATTTCTCAGATAAGGCTTTTATTATTGGATAGCTAACAGAATGATCACCACCAAAGCAAACAAGTTTGCTGTCGTCTTTAATGGCCGATGCAACAGCTGTAATGATTTGATTATTTACAGTCTGTGCATCGAGTGTACTGTCTATGTTTAAATCACCTAAATCGGTATAGGTTTCACCGACTTTGACCCTTGTCCCATCTTCAGCATAAGGATTGGCAGAACCACCAATATCCATTTGCCGAATAATATCAGGTGCCAAAGCCGGCCCTTGCATAAAAGATGAATTGAAATCACTTGGAATACCCAGTAGTTTAATCATTAATTATAACCCTTTAAATGATATTCAACTTTTAGATGCAAGAATCAATTGTTTTTGGGTATTAAGTTCAGAGACATCCCAACCGATTGCTTTGGCTTTTTTTATGGCTTTATTAATTGAGGCCAAAGCTTTTTTGGGTTTTTTATCTGTTTTAAGCCTTAACATCGCATCGATATGAAGCCATTGAACAGTCTTATGCATTTTTCTGGCATAAGATTTAAGGTAATCAGTGGCAAGAATTTTTTGTTCATCAGTAGGATTTTCTAACAAAGCAATTTCCTTAGCATAATTAAGTTGGGCAACGGCCAAACCATTTGTAGCAGCTTGTTTTAACCAGTAAAAAGGTGTTTGTGAGGATTGATTGATAACCTTTTTATTTTTTAACAATTGGTAGGCCATAAATTCAGCATTGGCATTGCCTTCTTGAGCAGCACGCATAATCCAATCCATACCCTTTTGTTTTTCAACTTTACAATCTTCTCCATAGTAGATGTTTTTTCCAAGACGGTATTGAGCATCATGAATGCCATTTTGTGCGGCATTAAACAACCAATCGTTCACTGTTTCTGCATTAATTTCACCTTTTTTATCTAGGTAAGTGTCATAAATTGAAGCATAGGTAAATTGTGCATTAACATCTCCCTTCTTGGCATGTGTTATCAATTTTTTAATATATGCTGTTTGTTTTGGGTTGAAATCATAAGGTTCCTTACCCAATTTAAATTGAATCCTTTGGGTAGATGTTATGGGTTCAGTTATGGTTGTTTCTACCCCATTTTTTTTAAATTTAAAACTGTACTGTTCTATACTTTTTATGGCTGCTACTGCGAAACTATTGCCTGGTGTTTCTTTTGTTACTTGTATGTTTCGTACTGATCCATCAGGAAAAACATTAAAAGTTAAATCAACCCATCCTTGAACGCCAGATATTGCTAAGTTTCTGGGATAATCTGGTGCAACTAACTTTGATTTGTCATAATCAATCTTAGCTATGGTGTTATCATTATCATTGTTATTAGAATCATCAGAGGTTGTGATTGGTCCAAGCAAGACTTTGCTGTTTTCAAAGGCATATTTTTCTTTGTATTCAAGAGTTGTTTTTTTAGCTACTTCTAATTCCTCATCGGACAATGACTGTGCAATTGCTTCGCTTAGTTGTGATGCAGTTTTCTCATCAGTGAGTAATTGTGACCAAGCATAGGCCTGGATTGGGTCTTTTTGTACTCCTTCACCTTTGAAAAGCATGACGGCAACATTTTGTTGTGAAAGTTGGTGTCCAAACTTGGCTAAAACAATCATTTCATCATAGGCTTGTTTGAATCGGCCTTCTTTGTAATTTTTGGTCGCGTCAAGAAAATCGGCGTGTGAAAAGAATGTAACAATTGTAAATAGTATTCCTAAATGGGTCTTCATGGTCAAATCTCCGTTATTAATTTATTTTATGATAGCTTAAACAGTGACAAACTAAAATAGTTCAATAGTCACTTAATTAAGATTGTAATACTACTACCTGTCTCTTATACACATCTGACGCTGCCGACGATCT
>CAJXVJ010000104.1 GCA_913061105.1 uncultured Alcanivoracaceae bacterium
TCTACACAGAGTAGATCGTCGGCAGCGTCAGATGTGTATAAGAGACAGTGTCAGTCCTGAACGTGCACTTCAACTTGGGTTTACAGGTCCAATGTTACGAGGTTCCGGCGTCGAGTGGGATTTGCGCAAAAAACAAACTTATGCAGCCTATGATAAAATTGATTTTGATATTCCAGTCGGCATAAATGGTGACAGTTATGACCGTTACTTGGTGCGCATGGAAGAAATGGTTCAATCAAATAAGATCATCAAACAATGTGTATCTTGGCTAAAGGACAACCCGGGCCCAGTCATGTTAGATGATTATAAAGTATCACCACCTAGTCGTGATGAGATGAAAAATGACATGGAGTCAATGATTCATCACTTTAAACTATTTACTGAAGGATATACTGTGCCAAAAGGCGAAGTGTATTCAGCAGTTGAAGCGCCTAAAGGCGAATTTGGGGTTTATTTGGTCGCAGATGATTCAAACAAGCCATTTAGAATGAAAGTTAGGGCACCTGGTTTTGCACATCTTTCAGCAATGAATGAAATGGTTAAAGGTTCGATGCTTGGAGATGTGGTATCGGTTATTGGAACCATGGATATCGTATTCGGGGAGATTGATAGATAATGTATCAAGTTAATCCACAAGACAATGATAAAACTTTAGCCAATGAGTTATTAACGGCTGAAACTAAAACAATCATGGACAATTGGTTAAGCAAATACCCAATTGATCAAAGACGATCTGCATTGATTGGATCTTTGCATGCTGCCCAAGACCAAAATGGTGGGTGGTTAAGCAAAGAAATCATGCAAGCAGTGGCTCAATATCTAGAAATTCCTGCTATTTGGGCTTATGAAGCCGCTTCTTTTTATAGTATGTTCTTCACTAAACCATGTGGCAAACACAAAATTGCCATTTGTACCAATATTTCTTGTATGTTGAATGGTGCAGAAGACATTGTTGCGCACACAGAGTCTAAGTTGGGCATAAAACTGGGTGAAACCACAGAAGATGGTCACATTACTTTGGTTAAAGAAGAAGAATGTGTTGCAGCTTGTGTAGGAGCTCCTGTTTTGTTGTTAGATGGCCATTACCATGAAAATTTAACCAACGATCAGATTGATACATTAATAGAAGAGCTGAAACACCACTCAATAGATGGGGAGAAAGCACAATGAGTCAATTAGAGTCAGTTTCTGTTAGTTTAAACCCCGACAAAGATCCAAGTTTAGATGCTTATCTTGCTAAAGGTGGTTATACGGCATGGAAAAAAATATTAAGTGAGAAAACAGATCAAGATGAAATTATCAATACTGTTAAAGCCTCAGCACTGCGTGGACGCGGTGGAGCAGGTTTTCCAACGGGTTTGAAATGGAGTTTTATGCCGAAAAATGCACCAGGACAAAAATATGTTCTGTGCAACTCTGATGAATCAGAGCCAGGTACTTGCCATGATAGAGATATTCTTAGATACAATCCACACGCTGTTATTGAAGGCATGGCGATTGGAGCTTATGCCATGGGTGCTACGGTAGGTTACAATTATTTACGTGGTGAGTTTCACCACGAACCATTCGAAGCTTTTGAACAAGCATTGAAAGATGCATATGAAGCTGGTTTATTGGGTAAAAATTTATTAGATTCTGGAATCGATTTTGATTGTTATGGCGTAATTGGAGCAGGGGCCTATATTTGTGGTGAAGAAACCGCATTAATGGAGTCATTGGAAGGCAAAAAAGGCCAACCACGTTTCAAACCACCATTTCCTGCCAATTTTGGTATTTATGGAAAACCAACAACCATTAATAATACCGAATCATTTTCTTCAGTGCCATTAATTATGACTGAAGGCGCTGAGTGGTTTTTAGAATTAGGTAAACCAAACAATGGCGGAGTGAAATGTTTTTCAGTTTCTGGACATATTGCTAATCCAGGTAATTTCGAAATACCTTTAGGCACACCATTTAAGGATTTGTTAGAACTGGCTGGAGGCATGCGCCCGGGCCGCAAATTAAAAGCTGTTATTCCTGGTGGGTCTTCAATGAAAGTATTGCCAGCTGACACAATGATGGGCATCACTATGGATTATGATGCCATTGGTCAAGCCGGTTCTGGTTTGGGTTCAGGTGCAGTCATAGTGATGGATGATACGACTTGTATGGTAAAAGTGTGCCAACGATTGTCACGTTTTTATTACATGGAATCATGTGGACAATGTACACCGTGTCGCGAAGGTACAGGTTGGATGTACCGTGTTTTGACACGTATTCTTGAAGGCAATGCGACCATGAAAGATGTAGAAATGTTGAAAACTGCCGCAGGACAAATTGAAGGACATACCATTTGTGCGTTTGGTGAAGCAGCCGCTTGGCCTGTACAAGGTATCTTAGATAAATATTGGGAAGAGTTTGAATACTATGTTGAGCATAAACGTTCTATGGTGGAGGGTGCAGCCTAATGACTGATCAAAGTAACATACCAGATAACATGGTACGCATTGAAATAGATGATAAAGAAATGATTGTGCCAAGAGGCTCAATGGTGATAGAAGCTGCCGATGATAATGGCATCAATATCCCACGTTTCTGTTACCACAAAAAATTATCTATAGCAGCCAATTGCAGAATGTGCATGGTTGATGTTGAAAAAGTACCTAAACCACTACCAGCATGTGCTACACCAGTTATGCCTGATATGAAGGTTTTCACAAAATCTAAACGGGCCATCGATGCACAACGCAATGTGATGGAGTTTATATTGATTAATCATCCACTTGATTGTCCAATTTGTGACCAAGGTGGTGAATGTGAATTGCAAGATGTTTCAATGGGTTATGGACGAGGAATTTCAAGATATGTGGATTCCAAACGTGTCGCTATTGATGAAAATATAGGTTCTTTGGTTTCTACTGATATGACCCGTTGTATTACTTGTACACGTTGTGTCAGATATTTAGATGAAATCACAGGCAGTGATGAATTGGGTGGAATAGGACGTGGTGATCGCGTACAAATAGGGACAGCAGTTGGCCGTTCAATCGATTCGGTTATGTCTGGTAACATCATTGATTTGTGTCCAGTTGGTGCATTAACCAATAAACCATTCAGATACAAAGCTCGTGCATGGGAATTGATGTCTGCAGATGGAATATCAATGCATGATGCCATAGGTTCAAACCTTTATTACCATACGCGCCATGGCAAAATTTTAAGAACGGTACCAAAAGACAACGAAGCCTTAAATGAAGCTTGGATTTCTGATCGTGACAGATTTGGTGTTCTGGGTCAAGATGCTCAAGACCGTATATTGAAACCTATGATTAAACAGGCTGGAGTTTGGTCGGAAGTTGAATGGCCAAAAGCTTTAGATTTCGCAGTAAAAAAACTACAAGCCCATGACAATAAAAACACGGCAGTATTGACCGGCAATCAATCCAGTAATGAAGAATACCATTTATTGCACAAATTATTTAAATCATTGGGTTGTGATAATATTGATTACAGACTGGGTCAATCTGATTTTAGTCAACCTCATAGACTACCACGTGTTGATTTAACATTAGACGAAGTTGGTCAATCTGATCAAATTGTATTAATTGGTTCAAATGTAACTCATGAACAACCGATATTGGGTCACAGAGTCAGACAAGCTTGGTTGAAAAATAAAGCCAAAGTTTCTGCTTTTAATCCTAAGCAATATTTGTTTAACTTTAATATGTTTCATCATTTTGTTGCCAATCAAATCGATTGGGTCAAAGGCCTTGGGTCTTTAGCTCACTGTGTAGCTGATTTAAAGAATGATTCATTAGACGGCGATTTGGGTGCTTGGATTAAATCTCAAAACACGGATGAAAATTTAAATAATTTGGCAAAACAATTAATCAACAAAGACAACAATGTTTTGTTTATTATTGGCCAAATATCAAACAACCACCCTCAGGCTGGTTTAATTAAAGCACTAACTGCTTGGTTATCAAACCACACTTCAGGAAAAGTGTATGAAATGGCCACCGGTGCAAATTCGGTAGGTGCTGAAATTTTCGGAATGGGTGCACAAAATAACGTGAGTGATATTCTGAAATCTGATACCAAATCTTATTTGGTCTATCAGGCTGAAACCGATGATTTTAATAATCCTTATTTGGCGCACAAATCTCTTGAAGCAGCTGAATCTGTTGTTTTGATGAGTAGTTTTGCTGATGAAAATATGAAACAAGTGGCAGATGTAATATTGCCGATAGGGTTGGGAAGTGAAATTGCAGGCTCTTATTTTAATAATTTCAGCAATAATCAATATTGCCCACCTGCATCTAAGTTACCAGGTGATACAAAACCGGGTTGGCGTGTTCTTCGTGTGTTGGCTAATTTGTTGGATGTTGATGGTTTTGATTATGATAATATCGCTGAGATAACTCAAGAAATTGAAAAGATTAAAATTCATCCAGGTCACATCAATCAAGATGGAAAATTTAATGACTTACAAGCCAATGATTATGTTTTGTTCACTGAATCAGCGATTTATGATGTAGACATGTTAACAAGAAGATCAGAAGCATTACAAGAAACGGTTCATGCAAGTACTGACAATGTTTCTTTGCATTCTTCTGTTGCTGATAAACTCAATCTTGAAGAAGGTCAAGAAGTGACTTTAAGCCAAGATTGTGATGGCGTGTTAATTCAAGAATCTTTGTTCGTAGCCATTGATGATACCATCCCAGATGGTGCAGTATATGTGCATAAATGTATGGGTTTTGGATCTGATGTTCTCAATGTTAGGTTAACAGCGGGAGAAATAATATGATTATTGATCAAATTTGGATGGTGTTTTGGACACTCATTAAAATTGTTGCCATCGTTTTACCTTTGATTATAGTTGTTGCCTATTTGACTTATGCAGAAAGACGCGTAATTGGTTTTATGCAGGGACGAATGGGACCTAATCGGGTGGGTTTATTTGGTTTTAAACTCTGGGGTTTAGCACAACCCTTTGCTGATACATTTAAACTATTATTGAAGGAAATCATTTTTCCAGCCAATGCCAATAAATTCTTATTCTTATTGGCTCCTGTAATTACGCTGGCCACGGCTTTTGCAGCCTGGGCAGTCATTCCATTTAATGATTATTTGGTATTGGCTGATATTAATGCTGGACTGGTATATATTTTGGCTATGACATCTTTAGGCGTTTATGGTGTAATTATTGCTGGTTGGGCATCAAATTCAAAATATGCGATATTGGGTGCATTACGCTCAGCAGCACAAATTGTATCCTATGAAATTGCCATGGGTTTTGCTTTGGTTGGTGTTTTGATTGCTTCGGGTTCATTGAATTTAACAGAAATTGTTCATTCTCAATCAGGGGGCATATTTAGTTGGTTTTTTATACCATTGTTTCCATTGTTTGTTATTTATTTTATCTCAGGTGTAGCAGAAACCAACCGTGCTCCATTTGATGTTGCAGAAGGCGAGTCTGAAATTGTTGCAGGCTTCCATGTGGAATATTCTGGCGCTGCCTTTGCTTTATTCTTCCTTGGTGAATATGCCAATATGATCATGATTTCGGCTTTATCAGCCATTATGTTTTTGGGAGGTTGGTATTCCCCGTTCACTGGTGATGCTTGGTATGCACAATCCAGTATTTTCTGGTTTTTAGGAAAACTCAGTTTCTTCTTGTTGCTGTATTTGTGGTTCAGAGCAACATTCCCAAGGTTTCGTTATGATCAAATTATGCGTTTAGGATGGAAAATATTTATTCCAATTACCATAGTTTGGATTATGGTTGTAGCGGTAATGAAAGTATATAAACCTGAATGGATAGGTGGATAATTATAATGAAAATTTTTAGATATTTAAAAAGCTTAACCTTAAAAGAATTGTTAAAGGGCATGACTGTTACAGGTAAATACTTTTTCAAACGTAAGTTCACCATTCGTTATCCAGAAGAAAAGACTCCCAAGTCTGATCGTTTTAGAGGGTTGCATGCATTACGACGTTACCCAAATGGTGAGGAACGATGTATCGCTTGTAAATTATGTGAAGCCGTATGTCCAGCATTGGCGATTACAATTGATTCTGAAGAGCGCGACGATGGAACAAGACGCACGACGAAATACGAGATTGATTTATTCAAATGTATTTATTGTGGTTTCTGTGAAGAATCGTGTCCTGTTGATTCAATTGTATTAACAGACATACATGAATTTCATTTTGAATCTGAAGGTAAAAATGTTTTGGATAAGAAACAATTATTAGAAATAGGTGACATGCGTGAAAAAGAAATTGCTGAATGTCGTGAAAATGATGCGGAGTACAGATAATGTTTGAATTTATTTTTTCTCCAGAGGGCTATCAAGTCATTTTATTTTATGTCTATTCTGCAATATTAATTGGTGCAGCATTGGCAGTAGTGACCATGCGCAATTCAATTTATTCTGCTTTATTTTTGATTCTGGCATTTTTTAGCGCAGCAGCATTGTGGATGTTATTAGAAGCTGAGTTTTTGGCATTGACCTTAGTTTTGGTCTATGTTGGTGCAGTTATGGTGCTTTTCTTATTCGTCATCATGATGTTAGATATTAAAATCAAACCCAAATCAGGCATGTCAAATTACACCAAAGTGGGTATATTTGTTGCCATTCTCATGGGCTTAGAAATGATCATGTTATTGGGCAGAAAATTGTCTCATGTTTTGCCTCAAGATGATTTGGTTAAACATGCTAAAGGCCACAGTAATGTTAAAGAAGTGGCAGAAAATTTATACACTCAATATGTGTTGCCATTTGAATTGGCCTCTGTGGTTTTATTGGTGGCTATCGTTGCAGCGATATTACTGACATTAAGAAAACGTGATGATTACAATCATGTGGATCCTGAATCACAAGTTCATGTCAAAGCAAACAAGAACAGAATGAGGGTAGTTAAAATGGATGCTGAAGTGGGCAATAATATTGGAGGTGAAGAATGAGTTTAATTCATTACTTGGTATTGGCTGGTATTTTATTTGTTATCAGTATTGCCGGAATATACATAAACCGCAGAAATGTGTTAATTCTTTTGATGTCGATTGAATTGATGTTGTTAGCGGTCAATATTAATTTTATTGCTTTTTCTACGTATCTTAATGATATTCAAGGTCAAGTCTTTGTTTTCTTTATTCTAACAGTTGCAGCAGCAGAAGCGGCCATTGGTTTGGCTATTCTTGTCGTGATATTTAGGCAGCGTAAATCATTAGAAGTTGATAATCTTAACGAGTTGAAGGGGTAATTATAATGACTATGAATACATTATTAATCATTGCCCTGTCTCCATTAGTTGGTGCAATTATTGCAGGTTTTTTTGGACGTAAAATTGGTCGGATTGGTTCGCATTTAGTAACCATTGCTTCAGTTGCGGTTTCATGTGTTTTATCCATACAAGTATTAATGGGTTTAATCAATGGAGAATTTCAAGCCTTTAATGAAAATGTTTATACTTGGATGGTCACAGGTGCTGTGAGCTTTAATGTCGGCTTTTTGGTTGATTCACTCACTGCATTAATGATGTCTGTAGTGACGTTTGTTTCATTAATGGTACACATATATACCATTGGTTACATGAAAGACGACCCTGGTTACCAAAGATTTTTTGCCTATATCAGTTTGTTTACCTTTGCCATGTTGATGTTGGTTATGTCTAACAACTTCTTACAACTATTCTTTGGTTGGGAAGCAGTTGGTTTGGTTTCATATCTGTTGATTGGTTTCTGGTTCAAAAAAGAGACAGCTATATTTGCCAATATGAAGGCTTTCTTGGTCAACCGTGTTGGCGATTTCGGATTCTTGATCGGAATTGCTGCTGTGATGATGGCTTTTGGTACTTTGGATTATGCAGAAGTTTTTGCTCAATTACCGCAATTTGCTGATGAAACAATTTCTATTTTCCCCGGTGTTGAATGGTCATTAATGACGTTTATTGCCATTGCCTTGTTTATTGGAGCGATGGGTAAATCAGCACAAGCACCATTGCATGTTTGGTTACCTGATTCGATGGAAGGACCTACACCAATTTCTGCCTTAATTCATGCAGCTACCATGGTAACAGCTGGAATCTTTATGGTGACACGCATGTCGCCTATCTTTGAGATGTCGGATACTGCTTTGAGTTTTGTTATGTTGATTGGTGCCTTTACAGCCTTCTTTATGGGTCTGATAGGTATTGTTCAAAATGACATCAAACGTGTTGTTGCATACTCTACTCTATCGCAATTGGGTTATATGACAGTTGCTTTGGGTGTATCTGCTTATTCAGCAGCTATATTCCATTTAATGACACATGCTTTCTTTAAAGCGTTATTGTTTTTGGGAGCAGGGTCAGTGATTATTGCCATGCACCATAAACAAGACATGTCAGAAATGGGCGGTCTTAAAAAATACATGTCAGTTACCTTTATTACCATGTGGATAGGTACATTAGCCTTAACAGGAATGCCCGGTTTTTCAGGCTTCTTCTCAAAGGACATCATTATTGAAGCCACACACCTTTCCGATCGTTGGGGCTCTTCAGTTGCCTATGTAGCTGTGTTATTAGGTGTGTTTATTACAGCCTTGTACAGCTTTAGGTTGTTGTATTTGACTTTCCATGGCAAAGAAAAAATGGACAATCACACCAAGGAACATTTAAAAGAATCTCCTTGGGTTGTTACATTGCCATTAGTTTTACTTGCTATCCCTTCAATTGCGATAGGGTGGTTAACAATTGAACCATTGTTGTTTGGTGAATTCTTCAAAGATGCCATACATGTGAATAAAGCCAATGATGTGGTTGCAAAACTTGGATATGACTTTCATGGTTCAATGAGTTTTGTGATACATGGTATGACACAACCGCCGTTCTTTTTAGCTTTGGCTGGTTTTGCCTTGGCTACTTGGGTTTATTTAAAGAAAATATCTGTCGCAGAAAATGCCAAGAAGACTTTTGCACCGATCTATAATCTATTACAAAACAAATATGGAATTGATGATTTTAATCAAAAATACATAGCTGGTGGATTGGTTAAATTAGGTAATGCCTTGTGGAAATGGAGTGACAGCAAATTGATTGATGGATTGGTTGTTAATGGATCAGCAAAATTAGTAAACAAAGTTTCTAAAGCCATTCGTGGTGGACAAACAGGTTATATTTATCATTATGCTCTGGTTATGGCAGTGGCATTAATATTCTTCATAGGAACATACGTATTATGAACACTTGGTCATTATTAAGTTTATTAATTTGGTTGCCTATCATAGCAGCCTTTGTGATCCTAGCATTGGGTCCTCAAAGAGAAGGGTTGGTAAAAATGTTTGCCATGCTGACTTCCATCGTAACATTATTATTAAGTATTCCATTGTGGCAGTACTTTGATAGTTCTAGCGCTGGTATGCAATTTGTAGAAAATATTGCCTGGATCCCGTCTCTCAATATCAATTACCATTTGGGTGTTGATGGTATTGCTATGCCGTTAGTGGTCTTAACCACTTTTATATCGGTATTAACCGTTTTATCAGCCTGGAGAGTGATTAAGAAAAACGTCCACCAATTTATGGCCGCATTTTTAATGCTTGAAGCCATGATGATTGGTGTGTTTTGTGCACAAGACGCGATGTTGTTTTATGTGTTTTTCGAAGCCATGTTGATTCCAATGTTCTTAATCATTGGTATTTGGGGTGGTCCGAACCGAGTTTATGCAACTTTAAAATTCTTTATCTATACTTTCTTCGGTTCAGTTTTTATGCTGATAGCCCTAATATATTTATACATGAAAGGCGGTACCTGGAACATTGCTGAAATGGCTTTATTGCCTTTAACAATGAAGGAACAATTCTGGATATTCTGGGCATTTTTCTTAGCATTTGCGGTAAAAATACCGATGTTTCCAGTACATACTTGGTTACCTGATGCTCACGTTGAAGCACCGACAGCAGGTTCTGTAGTCTTGGCTGCAATCATGTTGAAGATAGGTGGTTATGGTTTCTTAAGATTTTCATTGCCGATTACGCCAGATGCCAGTTCAGAAATGGCGTCGATTGTAATAGGATTATCACTGATTGCCATTGTTTATATTGGTTTAATAGCCATGGTGCAAAAAGACATGAAAAAGCTCATCGCTTATTCATCAATTTCGCACATGGGATTTGTGACATTGGGCATATTTATTGCATTTGCTTTGGTGCTAAAAAACGGTGATACCAATATGGCATTAGAAGGAGCCATGGTTCAAATGGTCTCTCATGGATTTATATCTGCTGCATTGTTCTTATGTGTGGGTGTTTTATATGACCGCATGCATACAAGAATGATCAGAGACTATGGTGGTGTGATAAATACCATGCCATTATTTGGAGCGTTCTTTGTGTTTTTCGCCATGAGTAATGCTGGCTTGCCTGGAACTTCAGGGTTTGTTGGTGAATTTATGGTTATACTCAGTAGTTTCCAAGCCAATTTTTGGTTTGCATTTTTAGCTGCTTTAACTTTAATATTTGGTGCGGCTTATTCACTGTGGATGGTTAAGCGAGTGATATTTGGCGAAGTTAAAAATGAAGCAGTATCTCAACTGACAGATATTTCTAAACGTGAAACATTTATCTTGGCTGTTTTAGCCGTTGCTGTTTTATTTTTAGGAGTCTATCCTGAACCCTTAATTGATGTTATGCGCGTATCTGTAGAGCATTTAATTGAACAAATTTCCGTGTCAAAGGTTTAAGCTATGAATATTACTTGGTCTGAATTAACCCCAATTATTCCCGAACTCATTATTCTGGCAACTGCCTGCATAGTTTTGATCTTAGGATTGTTTTCTAAATCAGAAAATGGTGGATTACTGGTATTAACATCTATCACTGGCGTGGTCTTTGCTGCCATTGCTACTGCTAAAAGCCACATGGGAACATATGAATTGGTTCCACAGGTATTATTTAACGGTAATTTTATTCGTGATTACATGGGAGATATACTCAAAATTGCGGTTTACTTTGTTATGTTGTTTGTGTTTATTTATTCGAAACAATACTTGCGTAACAAGTCCAATTTTAAGGGCGAGTTTTTTGCATTGATGTTGTTTGGATTATTGGGTATCATGATAATGATATCTGGTTACAACTATATTACATTGTATTTGGGTCTAGAATTATTGGCATTGAGTTCTTATGCTCTAGTTGCTTATGACAGAGATAACAAGTTGTCCAACGAAGCGGCAATGAAGTATTTCGTGCTAGGTGCCATTGCATCAGGTATGTTGTTATACGGAATGTCAATGGTTTATGGAGCAGTTGGTTCATTACAAGTGGATCAAATTGCAATGAATGTTACCAACTTACAAGACAATATGTTGATGGTGTTTGGTTTGGTGTTTGTTATGGTTGGTGTGGCTTTTAAATTGGGAGCAGCTCCTTTTCATATGTGGGTGCCAGATGTTTATCATGGAGCACCGACAGCGACGACATTATTTATATCATCAGCCCCGAAAATTGCAGCCTTTGCATTTGCGATTAGAATATTGGCGCAAAGTTTAGAAGGATTATTTGATAATTGGCAACACATTATTGCAGTCATGGCGATGTTATCTATTGTTATTGGTAATTTATTTGCCTTGCAACAAACCAGCATTAAACGCCTGTTTGCCTACTCAACTATCTCTCACATAGGTTTTATGTTATTGGGCTTCTTAGGAGGTTCTGAAGGCTATGCTGCTTCCATGTTTTATATCATCACATACGCGCTCATGAGTGTTGCAGGATTTGGTATGATCATTGTTTTGTCATGCAAAGGTTTTGAAGCCGATAATATTTCTGACTTTAAAGGCTTGAATCAACGCAATGGTTGGTTTGCTTTTATGATGTTATTGATTATTGCCTGTCTCTTATACACATCTGACGCTGCCGACGATCTACTCTGTGTAG
>CAJXVJ010000105.1 GCA_913061105.1 uncultured Alcanivoracaceae bacterium
AGATTTCTGCCTGTCTCGTGGGCTCGGAGATGTGTATAAGAGACAGAAGTGATTGTTATGGGAAAAAGAGCGATGCCTATTCGCATCAAAGGGCTTTATTTATCAAAGACATCTTCGTAAAAAACAATATCAATGAAAAATCTATAGTCATAAAAATCAAACCGTGTGTTATATTGACGTCCAAAGAAAATTTAGATAATAAAAACGTAAAATTCAGGTTGCAATGAAAATAGCTAAAAAAATCTGTTTAATTGGAAGGTTTGCTGTAGGCAAAACCAGCCTAGTTAAACAGTTTGTTGATAATCAATTCAGTGAGAAATACAAAACCACAGTAGGTGTCAGTATTTCTACAAAAAAATTAAAAATAGATGATATTGATCTTTCATTGGTGATATGGGACATTGCGGGATTTGAACGAGACAGTCATTACAAACATTATTTACGGGGAGTCAATGGTATTATCTGGGTATTAGATGGCACTGAACCAGAATCATTTGAAATTTTAGAGATTATTGAAAAATCATTGCCAGAGATTAAACAAATTCCAGCAATCTGTTTTGTGAATAAATACGATTTAGTTAAAAAATGGAAAATTGGTGAAAATGAAATGCAACAATTACATAATAGTTTTTCCCATATTTTAAAAACCAGTGCAAAAACAGGAGAAAATGTAGAAACTGGATTTAAACAACTGGCCGAGATGTTGATTAAGAAATGATGATTCCTGAAGTTGTTAAACATTTTTTAATCAAGCACAAGAAAGGACAAGGTTTTTATTGTGTAGAACTTGATGAAAAGTTTAATGCAAAACATTGTTTTGGAGAAGCAAAAGAATTGGGCATATCACCGCCCAGATTAGGTAATCCAATAGTCGACTTTTTGCCTGTATTGCTGACAGAGTCCTTTGATAAAGATTTTGAAATCCCTTTTTACAACATTAGTGATAACCATGTATGTCATGTTTACTTTACCAGAACCAGCGATCGAATATTCTTAATACTGGTTGATAAATCTGAAATTTTTCACATCACTAAAAAATACCAACAATTTGCACATGATGACAATATTTCAAAAAACATGTTCAAACGTTTATCTGAAGATTTGGCCATAACACAAGCCCAATTAAAAAAGTCAAACCAAGAAAAAGCAACTTTGATTGCTATGTTATCCCATGAACTTGGTACTCCTCTTACCTCAATTTTGGGCTATTCCGAATTGTTAATGAATGAAGACATTAACATTAAGAAAGGTTTAACTATTATTAATAGAAATGCTGTTTATCTTAAACAAATGATTGAAAACACATTGATATTTGGCCGGACTGAAGCAGGTGGTATACAAAAGCAACTAGAAAAGGTTTCACTTAATACTCTTTTTTCAACGATAAAGTCTATTGTTTTGCCATTGGCTGAAGCCAAGTCTCTCAAAATTCAATTTGATTTCACTGACAATGAAGTTATTAATATTGATATTACTCGAACAAAACAAATATTAATAAACTTATTGAATAATGCTGTAAAATATACAGATGAAGGGTTTATAGAATTGAAATTTACCATTAAAAATAACAGTTATGTTTTTTCTGTTATTGATTCTGGAATTGGAATTTCGAAAAGCCAACAAATAAATATTTTTAGCCCATGGGAACGCATTGAAGAATCAACAGCAAAAGGTGCTGGCATTGGTTTGTTTATTAGTCAGAAATTAGCCGAAGCCATAGGTGCAAAGCTAAGCTTAAAATATTCTTCAAAAGAATTTGGGTCAATTTTTCAATTAACTGTACCCATTCAAAAGTTGACAAATTTAAAAGTTTATAGTCCAGCAGAAACCAAGAAAATATGTCAAGGAAAATCAATTCTAATCATAGATGATGATCCTGATATTTTAGAGTTGATAGACGCATTTTTATACTCAAGTGGTCTAAAAATTTACACAGCACAGGACATGATAATAGCAGAAAAGCTTTTAAAGGAAAACGGCATTGACATTATTTTGACCGACTACTATTTGGGCAATGTTAAATCAGATTCATATGTGAAAAAATTTAAAAGCATGCAAAATGTTCCAATGATACTAATGACTGCTTTACCCAGTAGCGAAATTAATATTCAGTACAAAGCACAAGGATTTGATGCTGTATTACCTAAGCCATTGAATAGTAAAAAGCTAATTCAGACCATTGTTCAATTCATTACAAAGAAAAGCTAGATCCTCGGGTGTAGCGGCTTTTTAAACCTTTCAAGCGTCGGTGTCTTAATCGGCTAAACAGTTCTTTGCGTTGGGTCTTTTTCCAATCATTCATACAATAATCAGGATTCTTCCCATAAACTTTTGCAGCGGCTACAAATTGTTTGTGTTCACAGAGTTGGTTCTTTAATTTATCAACTACTATGTCTATGACTATACAATCATCTATGTATCCGACAACAGGTATGTTATCAGGGATTACATCGCATTCTTCTGAAAAATATTGCAATGCGGTTAATACATATGATTTGTCTTCTTTTGACATGTCCCACTTTTCATCTGTAATCAATTGCAACAAACTTTCTAAAGGTTGAATGTGGTTGGCTACATAATCTTCTACATTTTTAGACTTGAATTCAGACAGGGTGTTTTCGACTGAAGCTATAATTTCTTTTTCGTCTTTTTCATAAGGTGTATGAAGAATTTTTTCAAAATGATTGATGACTTTATCTGTTATATTTAAACTGTATTCATTACTCATCCTATTGACCTGCGTTTTTTTTGAATCTATATATAATACAACGAATCTCTAGTATTACACATGTGCTATAGGTCACTTATGCTTGATATTTAGTGTGATTTAAATCATTTCAGTAGATTTTTGATGCTATTCCCTGTTAATATTAGTAGTTGCTAATACACCAAAAGAAACAGGAGGAATTGCGTGACAGATAAAAAATGGGTTGCTGAAGTTAACGAAAAAAATCAAGAAACAAAAGCATTATCCACAAAAATCCCTCATCAAGAAACACAAGCACCAGAGCGAAGAAAATTTCTAAAACAAGCCGCAGCTTTATCAACAGCTGTTGTATCTGCTTCAGCAATTGCAGCAGAAAATTTGCCTCCTAATGTTCCAGATTGGCAAAAAACATTGGGATCGCCAGTTAATACCAATCCCTATGGCTTACCATCAAAATATGAAGCAGATGTTGTGCGCAGAAGAGTGCCTTGGTTGACAGCTGATTCAATTGCATCAGTTGGCTTCACACCACTGGCAGAAATAAATGGCATTATTACACCCAACGGATTGGCGTTTGAGAGAGATCATGCAGGTGTCCCAGCAATAGACCCAAATCAACACCGGCTTATGATTCATGGTTTGGTTAAAAACCCAATTATTTTAACCATGCAAGACATCAAAAGGTTTCCAACAGTTTCCCGTATACATTTCATTGAATGTCCTGCAAATTCTGCTATGGAATGGAAGGGTCCACAGGTAGGTCGTTTACAGTTTACTCATGGAATGACAAGTTGTTGTGAATGGACTGGAGTGCCATTAAAATACTTACTTGACGAGGCTGGAGTTAAACCAGAAGGAAAGTGGTTGTATGCTGAAGGAGCCGATGCAGCCAGTATGAGTCGTTCAATACCAATGCACAAAGCATTAGATGACACACTGGTTGTATTTGGGCAAAATGGAGAGGCCTTAAGACCTGAGCAAGGCTACCCTTTGAGGTTGCTCACACCTGGTTGGGAAGGCAATACTTCTATTAAATGGTTACGCCGATTAGAAGTAACATCAGAACCTTCATATCAACGCGAGGAAACTTCTAAATATACCGATTTATTAAATCCTAAAGACCCTGATAAATCTAATTTGATTGGTAAAGCCTATATGTTTTCCTGGATTATGGAAGCAAAATCTGTGATCACATTCCCTTGTCCTGAAAAACCACTAAAAAAACAGGGTAAATATGTCATGAATGGTTTGGCATGGACAGGTTCTGGTAAAATCAAATATGTTGATATCTCTTTAGATGGTGGAATAAACTGGAAGCAAGCCGAACTGAATGGTTTGGTTTTAGATAAGTGTTGGACAAGATTTAGTCTTGAATTTGATTGGAAGGGCGAAGAGTTGCTCATTCAGTCTAGGGCTACAGGCGAAGATGGCTATGTTCAACCCACATATGCCCAACTAAGAAAAGCCAGAGGTGTCACCAGTATTTACCATAATAATGCCATTCATACATGGAAAATCAACAAGAGTGGTGAGGTTGAAAGTGTTCAAATATAGCAAAACCATAAAATCTATTGTCGCTTTAATATTAGTGGTATCATTTCATGTTAGTGCAACAGACTATCAAGAAATAAGCATTAAATCGGGCGAATTCAATAGAGGTAAAAAAGCCAGTAAAGAAGAGATTAGAGGGTGGCATATTGATATCAGTCCTGGTCATAATTTGCCCGCTGGAAAAGGCACAGCAGCAGATGGCGAACAATTGTTTGATGACCAATGCGCCAGTTGTCATGGATCTTTTGGTGAAGGTGTTGGGCGCAACCCTGTTCTTGCAGGAGGAGAAGGCACATTAAAAGACACATCACGGCCTGAGAGAACTGTTGGCAGTTATTGGCCTTATGCTTCAACTCTGCTAGATTACACACACAGAGCCATGCCATTTAATGCGCCACAATCTTTAAACTGGGATGATACTTGGTCAATAGCAGCTTATGTATTGTATTTAAATGACGTCATAACAGACGAAGACTTTGTCTTTAATGCTGACAGCTTTGCTGAAATAATAATGCCGAATGCTGATGGGTTTATTAGCGATCAAAGACCAGATACTAATAATAAAAGGTGTATGAAAGATTGTAAGAAACCTGCTTCTATTCACATTATTCCGGCTTTATTGGGCTATGCTTCGGGAGCTGAGGACAGCATTAATGATGATAAAAGTACCTCTGCAGATAACACTGAACATAAAATCGGTAAACAAATATACAATACTCACTGTAAGTTATGTCATGCCAATGGCGTGGCAGGTGCTCCAAAAATAGACGATAAAGCGACATGGGGTGAAAGACTAAAATCTGGAATGGATGGTGTTTATGCCCATGCAATTAACGGATTCACAGGAAAATTTGGCGTGATGCCAGCGAAGGGGGGTGCCCCTGATTTAACTGAGGCAGAAGTAAAAGCTGCTGTAGATTATATGATAAAGGACCTTGAGCAATAATAAAGGTCTCAATTTTGGCATTTGCTTATATTCAATATTGCTAATATAAAAATATTGGTATAGAATCATCCGACATTTAATATACTTTAGGAGTAAACCATGGGTTTAAGCAGAAGAAGCATGCTTAAGAGAATTGTTGCAAGCAGTGCCATTGTAATTGTCCCGTTTAGTGCATTCGCAGAATGGATGGAAGCAGCTTTCAAAGCCGACAATTACAAAAGTGCATTAGCGGCCATTGGCTCAGAAAACTTAATTGCCAGTGATAAAATTAAGTTAAAAGCACCAGAGATTGCTGAAAATGGAGCAGTGGTTCCCATTCAAGTCAGTTCAACATTAGAAAACATAGAGTCAATCAGTATTTTAGTTGAGAAGAACCCTACACCTTTAACTGGACAGTTTAAGATGTTTCCAGGATTGAAACCAGATTTTAAAATTCGTGTTAGGATGGGTGAAACATCAAAAGTCGTAGCAGTGGTAAAAGCAGATGGAAAGTCTTATGCAACAGAATCGGAAGTAAAAGTGACAATCGGCGGCTGCGGCGGTTAAGGAGAATATTATGAGAGTTAAAGCAAAATTAGTTGATGGTGTAGCGACAATAAAGGTATTGATTAAACACCCAATGGAAACAGGACGTCGAAAAGATGAAGCAGGCAATATTATTCCAGCCAATCATGTTAAAACAGTGACAGCACATGTAGCGGGAGTACAAGTATTCGAATTAAATTCTGGGGTTGGCATTTCAAAAAATCCATTCATACAAATGGTATTATCAGGACGCAGCATTGGTGATACAATTGACCTTAGATGGTCCGATTCCTCTGGAAAGACAGGTGAAACTTCGGTTACATTAAAGTAAAGGCGATATTTAACAGCTATTGAGTCACAAAACCCAAAAGAGATTGTTTAATTTGCAAACAATCTCTTTTTTTATGTGATAACATATCGTTTTTTAAAAACACAACACATTTTATGAAAACTATAACCTTAACAATTTTGTCAATCTTTTTACTGATCTCTTGCGGAGAATCAGGTGATTCCAAATCAAATTCTGTTGGCGAAACACCAGAAGTTAAACAAGCCGAGCCAATCAAACTAGAGAAAAAAGATCCAGTAGCTAAGACAATTTCAATAAAAGAGGTTTCTAGAATTGCTCTAGTTGAAGCAGAGCAGTTTATTACTAATGCGAAACAAAATGGAGTAGATTATTCATCAGTTAATGAAACATTAGAAAAAGCCAAAAAAGCATTTGATAACAGTGAATATAAACAAGCTCAAGTATTGGCAGTAAAAGTGCGTCAACAAGTAGAAGAATTAATGAAAGTAAAATAATTGTTAGGCATTAGATATTATACTTTTTATTTCTTCGCTTTATTCTTTGTTCCTTCTGTTCTTTATGCGGATATTGTTAAACCGACATTGGTTGAAATCAGTGTCTCAACAGATGGAAAATATTCAATCGAAATTCGTGCCAGTATTGAGGCCTTACTTACTGGCATAAATTCACAATATACAAACACAAAAGACTCACCAAATGCCCAAGTTTATGATGATTTAAGAATATTGTCTCCAGAGCAATTGCAGCAAAAATTCTCTACATTTCATCAGCAATTTACCCAAGTTATTGGATTGAAATTTGATGGTAAACCTATCCCATTACACATTGCAAGTGTCAAAATACCAGAACCAGGATATACCAAAGTTCCAAGAATTAGTGTGGTTATTTTATCTGGAAAAATTGATAGGAAAATCAGTCAAATAAGTTGGTATTATCCGGCAAAATTTGCCGACAATGCTGTCAGAGTGCGGCAAATAAATAAAGCAGAAGAAAAATGGCATTGGTCTAATTGGCAATGGTTAAAAAACGATCAATGGAGCGACCCATTTACAGTTGATCAAGTGTTTCACAAGCAACCTAGTTGGGGCATCATATCAGATTATACTCAAGCTGGATTTGCGCATATATTGCCCAAAGGATTTGATCACATATTGTTTATCTTAGGAATATTCCTGCTCAGTACAAAATGGCGACCATTAATTTGGCAAGTGACAATGTTTACTGTAGCCCATTCGTTGACATTAACTCTTGCCATGCTAGATATTTATTCTTTACCACCTAATATTGTTGAACCATTAATTGCCCTGTCAATTGCATATATTGGTATAGAAAACATATTGGTTAAGAAAATCAACCCCAGCAGATTGGCAGTTGTATTTGTGTTTGGATTGTTACATGGCATGGGTTTTGCCACCATGTTAACAGATTTTGGTATGCCCAATGGTGATTTTACACTGGCTTTGATTTTTTTTAATGTTGGCGTAGAGTTGGGACAACTAACGATCCTTGCCATGGCCTTTGTGTTTGCCGCTTATTGGTTAAGAGACAAGTCTTGGTACAGAAATGCTGTTATAATTCCAGCATCGTTAACCATCAGCCTTATTGGCTTGTATTGGACCTGGGACAGGTTGGATTTTAATGGTTTTTAGAAATTATATCAGGGTTCCAGGATAATCAGCAATTCCAGGATTGTCAGTAACACCAATAATCTTTGGGTGGTTTATTTTTGGCAATCGCAGAATACCATCAGAGGATTTGTTGTTGATAATATAATCCCTCACAACATCCCACATCAAACGACCATCCGGTGCTTTGTTCACGCTGGCCCAACCAGCAACTTTATAAGTCTTATCTAATTCAATTGTATCTCCATTGTCTAAACGGGCATCCGTAATACGTTGACCAAGCGGTTTTGATGGCTCAATAGTAAAATCCATACCACCTAAACGCACCATGTCTCCCCCTGATTGTAGATAGGGGTCTTTATCGAATAAATTATCTGCTACACTTTCAATGGTAGATAAAAAGTTTTTCCCTGTCATCTCTGTGACATAGGTTTCTCCATATGTTAGAGCACACTGGCTCATAACATCTTCCACTGTAATCCAATCGCCTTTTAGGGTCGTAACGCCCCAGCGCACACCAGCTGACATCGATATATCGGCTTTATATTCTTCGCGCAAAGCATTGCATAATATTTGATCCCAAGTGCCCATAAAGTTCCCTCGGCGATACAGCAGTCGATCAGCAATAGCTAGTTTTTCAGATAGAATTTCTTGATAGGTTTTACCCACACGATCTTGGTTGTAATACCGGTCTTTGGCACGTGACTCAATGATGTTCTCATCATAGATTGTTTGCCTCATTTGATCGATGTAGGCTTGCATTTCTTTATCGCCAGGTAGCCAATTGGATATAATTGGTAGCATGTTGTATTCCATTTCAATGATTTTGCCGTCTTTTAGGTTAAAATCCATCACGCCCACATATTTTCCATTTGATCCTGCGTTAGTCACCAAACAAGTATTTCCTGATACATTTTTTACTTTGACAGGTTCAGGCATGCCATCATGGGTGTGCCCACCAAATATGGCATTTAGACCAGGTACCCGCTCGGCCATTTTAATGTCTACATCCATGCCATTATGTGACAATAATACGATTGCATCTGGACTTTCATCTATTTGGATGGTCTCTACTAATTCAATCATATCTGCTTCACGTAGCCCAAATGACCAATCGGGGAAAAATTCTTGTGGGTTGGCATTACCTGTACGTGGAAAAGCTTGTCCTATAATACAAATGCGTATACCGTTAATGTGTTTAATAACATATGGCTGAAAAGCATGACCACTGTCTTCATCATACATGCCACTGCCATCATAGCGTTCGACCAATTTTTCATAATCTTCATCAAACAGCGAATCTTCTTTAACCCTTACATTTTGACCAATGAAGTCGCCTTTGAAAAGTGCTACATTACTTAATACTTCATTTTCTCGGTAGGTAAATTCCCAGTGACCTACCATCACATCCAAACCCATAATATTAGAGGCTTCAACCATATCAACACCACGTGTCCACAAGGATGTACCTGAGCCCTGCCACAAATCACCACCATCAATGGTCAGTGTATTGCTTTTTCCACCTGCTTGTTCACGAAGCTGGTCGAGTAAGGTTTTAATCTGTGCATATCCACCAGTTTTGCCTAGTTTTTTTGCAGAGTTTTGAAAGTCTAAATAAGTAAAAACATAGGATTCAGCTGAATTTGGATTGAATTTCAACAGGTTTAATAATTGATCGCCAACAACATGGGGAGGACGACCAAATGCAGCGCCAACACCCAGATTGACATTAGGTTCACGAAAATATACTGGATTCAGTTGTCCATGAACATCGGTAATGTGTAAAATTCTTGCTTGACCATTAATGGGAAGCTTGTAGAAATTTTCAGGAATTTTAGTAAAGCTTTTAGATTGGCAAGATATCAAACTAGGAAGGCTAGCCATAGCAGTACCTAAGCCCATGAGCTTTATTATCTCACGCCGAGTTAAGGATGTTTTATTATCTGACATGATGATTCAAACTTATAAATTCGCAACCACGAATATAACTGAAATGCCAATGAATGCAAGCAGTCCATGGAATTTAATAATAAAAACTAATGACTAATAGCACTTAAAATTTTTATTTTTTTTCGGTATGCTAATAACATTAACATTTTGGAGGAACCATGGAAATTTTTATTGCTATACTATTATTGATGCTGGGATTGAAAGTACTTTTTATAGTTATGGTTTTTGTTTTTTCCCCATTTGTCTTTTTGTTTGCTCTAATATTTGCTATTTTTGCATTGGTTTTTGGGGTAGTTGGTGGAATCTTTCTACTGCTACTTAAGATATTGTTTCTGCCGTTTATTATTTTGGCTTTTATATTTAATCCATTTTGTTGGGCATAACCCTATTTATTGTAGAAATCGTCGAATTGTATGACTATAGGTACTGGTTATTTATAAAAAAAATTGGTACTATCCGCTGTTAATTATTACCAATGGATAGCCTTTTGAAAACAACAAAATATCTCAACTTACTTTTAATATTATTCCTTTCTGCTTGTTCTACTGAAAAACCAGCAGAAGCCCCAGTCAAAAAACAAACAGAACTTGTTCAGGCTGAAAGCCAAGAGAAACAGCTTTCTATTTTAGAAACCAACCCATTGTTAAAAGAATGGACAGGTGATTACGGTGGAACTCCTGCCTTCAATAAGATGAAGTTAGAAGACATTAAACCGGCATTAGAATTTGCCATGCAAGATAATTTGAAAGAAATTGATGCTATTGTCAATAATACTGCCCCAGCGACATTTGAAAACACAATAGTCCCTTATGAAAAATCTGGAAAGTTATTAAATCGCGCTCAAACTTATTACAGCATATGGAGCAGTAATGTATCATCTGAAGAGTTCAGGGCAATTCAGTCAGAAATGGCACCAAAATTTTCAGAATTGAATTCAAAAATTCAACAAAACCCTAAATTATTTCAAAGGGTTAAAACGGTTTATCAAAACAGCTTAACCCAACCATTAGAAGCAGATCAACAACGTGTTGTTCAATTAAATTATGATAGTTTTGCCATGAGTGGCGCAGATTTGAATGATGAGGACAAAGAAAAATATGCAGCCATCAACAAAGAGTTGTCCGGTATATACACGAAATTTTCTAACAATATTCTTCATGATGAAGAAAACTATCCGACTTTCTTAACCAAAGATCAATTATCTGGTTTATCAGAGTCCTATATTAATTCAGCCGCAAGCTCAGCTGAAGCTCAGGGCAAATCAGGCATGTATGCGGTGAACAATACCCGTTCATCAATGGCACCATTTTTAACCTATTCAGACAACCGCGAGATGCGTAAAAAAGTGTGGAACAATTATTATTCACGTGCTGATAATGCTGATGCTTATGATAACAATGCCAATATAACTAAAATTCTTCAATTAAGGAAACAACGTGTGGGATTATTAGGTTATGATAATTATGCACAATGGCGATTACAAAACCGCATGGCAAAAACTCCTGAAAACGCGCTTAATTTATTACAAGCTGTTTGGCCTGCTGCGATTGCTCGAGTGGCTGAAGAAGTGTCAGATATGCAAGAAATTGCAGACCAAGACAACATTACAATACAGCCTTGGGATTACCGATATTATGCTGAAAAGGTACGCAAGAAAAAATATGATCTCGATTCAAATGAAATCAAACAATACCTTGAATTGAACAACTTAACATTGGCATTGCATTATGTAGCTGGTGAATTATTTAATTTTAATTTTAAAGCCTTACCTGTTGGCACAGTACCGGTTTATCACCCAGATGTAAAAGTATGGGAAGTCACCGATAAAACCACCAATGATCACGTTGGTTTGTGGTATTTAGACCCGTTTGCTCGAAAAGGAAAGCGTTCGGGTGCGTGGGCCAGATCATTCCGTTCACATACGACGTATCTTGGTAAACAAACGGTATTATCATCGAACAACTCGAATTATGTTAAACCAGCTGAAGGTGAATCAGTGTTAATTTCTTGGAGCGATGCTGAAACATTTTTCCATGAATTTGGACATGCATTGCATGCCCTATCATCTAATGTAAGGTACCCAACTCTCAATAATGGGGTTCGCGATTATACAGAGTTTCAATCTCAATTATTAGAACGCTGGTTATCAACTGATAAAGTCATTAATCAATTCTTGAAACACCATAAGACAGGTGAAGTTATCTCTTCTGACTCTGTCTCTTATACACATCTGACGCTGCCGACGATCTACTCTGTGTAGAT
>CAJXVJ010000106.1 GCA_913061105.1 uncultured Alcanivoracaceae bacterium
TACACAGAGTAGATCGTCGGCAGCGTCAGATGTGTATAAGAGACAGGTTAATAAACCGATGTTTGGCAGCTGGAATTGTCAGTGTTGAACAATCTGAACAATTACGTGATGCCTACTTAAGTATCTTAGAAATTAAAATCACCAATCATTTTGGTACAAATTATGAGAAAAATAATGACAAAAAATAAAACACATATCAAGAAAGTAGCTGTACTGGGTGCTGGGGTAATGGGTGCTCAAATTGCAGCACATTTTGCCAATGCAAACATCCCTGTTATCTTGTTTGACTTGCCAGCAAAAGGCAAAAACAAAAATGCAATAGTACAAGGTGCCTTAAAACTATTAGGCAAAGCCAAACCTGCGCCACTGGGAATAAAATCTAATATAAAATTGATAGAAGCAGCCAATTACGAAGATGATTTAGAAATGCTAAATCAAGCAGATCTAATCATTGAAGCCGTTGTAGAAAGAATGGACATCAAAAAAAGCCTTTATGACAAAATCGAAGATTATGTCAGAGCTGATGCAATATTTGCAACAAACACATCTGGGCTGAGCATTAATGCTTTATCAGAAGTCTTTCCAGAAGGGCTGAAGCACCGTTTTTGTGGAGTGCATTTCTTCAATCCACCTCGTTATATGCATTTAGTAGAAATAATAGCAACTGAAAAAACCGACCAATCGGTGGTTGATTCATTAACAGAATTACTCACATCAACACTTGGTAAAGGTGTAGTCAACGCCAAAGACACTCCGAATTTTATTGCAAATAGAATTGGTGTTTTTTCAATACTTTGCACAATCTATCATGGCATGAAATTCAATATCCCATTAGAAACATTAGATGCACTAACAGGCACACTCATAGGACGAGCAAAGAGTGCCACATTACGTACCGCTGATGTTGTTGGGCTAGATACTTTAAATCACACCGTTAATACCATGAAAAATGGTTTGCCAGAAGATGATTGGAACAAACATTACCAATTACCCAAATGGTTGTTAGATTTAATTGAATCTGGGGCATTGGGTCAAAAAACCAAAGCTGGCATCTATAAAAAAGAAGGAAAAGAAATTAAGATTCTTGACTATAAAAAAGGCGAATACAGGTCTCAAAACTCAGAAATTGAACCAGAAGTATTAAAAATAATTAAAAACAAAAATGCATCTGAGAGAATGGAACAGTTGCGTAATCTTAAAGACTCTGACCAAGCTCAATTCTTATGGAGCATGTATCGTGACTTATTTCATTATTCAGCCAATCATTTAGCAGACATAGCAGACAATGCCCGTGATATTGATTTTGCAATTCGGTGGGGATTTGGTTGGAAGCAAGGACCATTTGAAATTTGGCAAGAAGCAGGATGGGAAAAAGTGACCACATGGCTCAATCAAGATATGAAAGATAGTGACACCATGGTTCAGAAAGCCTTACCAGACTGGGTTTCCAAAATTGATGCAGTACATAAATCAGAGGGTTCATATTCAGCTAGCCAAGGTAAATACCAACCACGTCCAGATTTAGCAGTATTCAAGAGACAGATTTTTCCTGAATTAACCATTGGTGAAAAAGCCAATTATGGTACAACTGTTTTTGAAGATGATGACATACGTTTGTGGCACATGGATGATGACATCCTTATTACCAGTTTCAAAACCAAACAGCACATTGTCACTGTAGGTGTATTAGCCGGCATTCAAAAAGCGGTTGATATTGCTGAAGAAAGTTATAAAGGCATGGTTATTTGGCAAACTAAAGATCCATTCACATTAGGAGCCAATCTCGCCCCTGCTCTTTCAGCAATAGCTGAAGGAAAAATTGATGAAGTTGAAGCATTGGTTGATACCTTCCAACAAACGTCCCAAAAGTTAAGGTTCTCAAAAGTTCCGACTATTATTGCTCCCAGGGGAATGACATTAGGTGGTGGTTGTGAGTTTTCAATGAATGCCACTTCAGTGGTTGCAGGATTTGAATCCTATATCGGCTTAGTTGAAGCTGGTGTTGGGTTATTACCAGCAGGCGGTGGATTGAAAGAAATTGCTAGGCGAACATCCGAAGATTTTGAAACAGGTGATTTGTATCCACAAATAGAACACTTCTTTAAATTGGTTGCCATGGGCCAAGTTGCCGGCTCAGCTCAAGAAGCCAAACAATGGAAGCTAGTTAAGCCATGTACAGATATTGTATTCAATACTCATGAAGTATTACATGTCGCTAAAGAGAAAATCAAATGGCTACATGCAAAAGGTTACCAACCACCCTATGAAGATAAAAATATTCGAGTTGTTGGACAAGCCGGAATTGCCAATATGAAAATGATTTTGGCCAATATGATGGCAGGCCACATGGTTAGCCCTCATGATTACGAAATTGCTGTGCGAATTGCCACTGTTATTTCAGGTGGGGATGTCGACAGTGATAGTTTGGTCACTGAACAGTATCTATTAGATTTAGAAAGGAAACTATTTATGGAGCTCATCCAAATGCCAAAAACATTGGCTAGAATCGAGCACACTTTAAAAACTGGCAAGCCATTACGCAACTAGGAGAATATATTATGAAAAAAGTACAAGAAGTTTATATAGTAGAAGCCGTTAGAACTCCAGTTGGTAAAGCACCGCGTGGTATGTTTAACAAAACCAGACCAGATGATTTGTTAGCACATTGCATGTCAAATATGTTAGCAAGACACCCTGATTTCGATAAAAACGAAATTGGAGATGTGGTCATTGGTTGTGCCATGCCAGAAGGCGAACAAGGCATGAATGTCGCTAGAATTGCCAGTTTGTTAGCTGGTATTCCTGATACAGTTCCTGCCATGACGATTAACCGTTTCTGTTCATCGGGCGTCCAAGCCATAGCCATTGCAGCTCAACAAATTGCAACTGGGCAAATGAGTAGCGCTATTGCTGGCGGAACTGAAAGCATGAGTATGGTACCAATGATGGGCCATAAAATAGCCATGAACCCAAAAGTATTTGAAGATGACAACATAGGTATCGCATACGGCATGGGAATTACAGCTGAAAATGTTGCCACTCAATGGAAAGTCAGTCGCGAAGCACAAGATGAATTTGCATACAACTCTCACCAAAGAGCAATGAATGCGATTGAAAATGGCCACTTCAAAGAAGAGATCATTCCTTTTGAAGTAGAATCAAGAACAGCAGACATAGCAAATGCATCAACTATTGTAACCAATCGTATGGTAGATACTGATGAAGGAGCACGCCCAGATACATCTATAGCAGTATTAAATAAATTAAGAGCAGTGTTTAAGTTTGGTGGATCAGTTACGGCTGGTAACAGTTCACAAATGAGTGATGGTGCTGGTGCATTATTGTTAGTAAATGAAGAAACATTAAAACGCTATAACATGACACCTATTGCAAAATACCATGCATTTTCAGTAGCAGGTGTTCCTGCTGATATCATGGGCATTGGTCCAATAAAAGCCATTCCAAAAGTATTAGATCTGGCTGGTCTAAAGTCACAAGACATGGACTGGATTGAATTAAATGAAGCATTTGCAGCACAATCGTTGGCAGTTATTGGTGATTTAGACTTAGACACAGAGAAAGTTAATCCAAATGGAGGAGCCATCGCGCTTGGACATCCATTAGGAGCCACAGGTGCAATTCGTGCTGCTACAGCGATTCATGGCTTACGCAGAACTGGTGGAAAATACGGCATGATAACCATGTGTATTGGAACTGGCATGGGCGCAGCTGGAATTATTGAAGCTTTATAGATTCATTATTAACCCTGAAGCATAATACCGCAATTCAGGACAACAAGAAATTCTCATATCAAAGAAGATTGTTGCTGGGTTAGTCCTCTATCTCAAAATAATCTGATGCAGAGATGAGGATTTCTTGTAGTCCCAACATGTTGATTTTATAAAGAATGGTCTAAGTCTATTAGCTCTTGGACTGCGTTATCAACATTTGATTTAGAATGACTAGAACTTTATGCTGATGCCTTGCCAAGAACAAATAGGCTTAGACTGAATGCGGTATTATGCTTCAGGGTTAATATAATAGTTAGGCAAAGTACTAGGCACTTCATTGAAGTGCCTTTTTTTATGAATATACACACTACTTTTGGATTATTATTGACGCTGGTGTTTTACCTAAATAAATGAGATAATGCGCGTCTTTTGAATAATCTGGAATAATGTAATGAAATTTCTTGAAGAATTAGGTGTACAAAAATTGAATTTAGGCACCTGTTTTGATCACAATGAATGGTCACAAACCAAAGACGCTGGACTTATAGAATCATTTAATCCTGCTACAGGTGAATTAATGGGTTCTGTCTATTCTGCTAATAATGATGACTACGAAAAAATTGTCGCTAAAGCCCAATCAGTATTTAAAGACTGGAAGAGCACACCTGCCCCATTGCGTGGAGAAGCAGTAAGAATCGTAGGTAATGCATTACGCAAACACAAAGATGCTTTGGGATCATTGGTTGCTGCTGAAATGGGCAAGATCAAATCTGAAGGAGATGGTGAAGTACAAGAAATGATCGACATGGCTGACCTTGCTGTTGGTATGTCCAGACAGTTATATGGTAACACAATGCACTCAGAACGCCCTGGTCACCGCATGTATGAGCAATGGCATCCAATTGGTGTGGTTGGAATAATTTCCGCGTTCAATTTTCCTGTTGCTGTTTGGGCATGGAATGCATTTGTTGCTGCAATTTGTGGCAATGTGAGTATTTGGAAACCTTCTCCAAAAGTAGCTTTGTGTTCAATCGCTGTACAAAATATATGTAATAAAGCTCTAGAAGAAGCGGGTTTGCCTCCAATATTCTTGATGTTCAATGACCATTCAAATGATTTGGCTCAAAAATTTGTAGATGACAAACGCATTAACTTAGTGTCTTTTACTGGATCAACAGCCGTTGGTAAAATGGTTGGTGTTCAAGTAGCCAAACGCATGGGCAGAAGCTTACTAGAATTAGGTGGAAACAATGCTTTAATCGTTGATAAGACTGCCGATTTAAATATTGCCATCCCTGGTATCGTATTTGGTGCTGTAGGCACTGCTGGACAACGCTGTACAACGACCAGAAGATTGTTCTTACACGAAGACATTGCTGATCAAGTGATTGAAAAATTAGTCAATGGCTACAAACAAGTTAAAATTGGCAATCCATTAAATACAGACACATTAATGGGTCCATTAATAGATGAAGGTTCAGTACAAATGTTTTTGGATGCTGTGGCAAAAGCCAAGGAAGCTGGTGGTGAAGTTTTAACTGGTGGTACGCGTCTAGATGGTCCAGGCCATTTTGTAAATCCATGCATTATTAGAGCACAAGCCGATTGGGACATTGTAAAACATGAAACTTTTGCACCTATCTTATATGTTATGACTTACTCGGATATTGAAGAAGTTATTGAACAACAAAATGATGTGGCTCAAGGTTTATCATCTGCCTTATTTACAAATGACCTTCGTACACAAGAGAAATTCCTTTCTTCACTTGGTAGTGATTGTGGTATTGCAAATGTCAATATTGGCACCTCTGGTGCTGAAATTGGTGGAGCATTTGGTGGTGAAAAAGAAACAGGTGGCGGACGTGAAGCTGGATCTGATTCTTGGAAAGCTTATATGCGCAGACAAACCAACACAATTAACTATTCAACTGAATTGCCTTTGGCTCAAGGCATTGTGTTTAATTTAGATTAATTTTATTCAAAGGACTTCACCCACATTCGCTGGTTTTTATCGTAATTATCAGTTGAATTGGGTGAAGATTGCCCCCATAATTAGTATAGGGCACCTCTATTAATAGGGGTAGTCTCAGGATTTAATGATTTTTCATTATCAAGGCGGATTGTTGCAGAGTTAGTCATTCTATCTCAATACAATCAAACGTAGAGAATGGTAAACCATTAAACCCCCGAAGGGCTTGACTTTAAGCATATATCTGCGTTGTTAAAGATTGAAAAAATATGAATAACTATTATTTACACTCTTTGCCTAGCAGCTAAACGCTTATAGGCAAGCTGAGAAAATCCCTATTAATAAAGATGCCCTATAATATGATTGAACTTCTTGGTAGAAAATTTCTACAAAAACTCCCAGCTGAAACAGCCCATGATTTAAGTATCAAAATGCTTAACAGCCCTCTTTCTAATTTGGTTAAATTTAAAGCCATAAACAATCCTATTACATTATTTGGTGTCGCTTTCAAAAACCCAGTTGGATTGGCTGCTGGTTATGATAAAAATGCCGATGCTATTAGTGGTTTATCTCAACTTGGATTTGGTTTTATCGAAGTAGGTACTGTGACACCTAAGGGACAATCAGGAAACCCAAAACCACGTTTGTTTAGACTGCCAAACAATCAAGCCATCATAAACCGCATGGGATTTAACAATAAAGGCGTAAAACATTTAGTCAAAAGATTAGAGAAATATAGGCCTAATACCATAATTGGCATCAATATCGGTAAAAACAAAGTAACACCCAACGAAAAAGCTGCAGATGATTATCTTTATTGTTTTAATAAAGTCCATCATTTAGCAGATTATGTCACCATTAATATATCATCGCCTAACACACAAGATTTGCGTCAATTACAAGAAACAGAAAATCTTGAAAATTTGTTAAAAACATTGAAAGATTTACAAATAGAATTACAAACTAACACCAATAAATATACGCCAATCGTAGTTAAAATAGCTCCCGATCAGTCTGATGAAGCAACGATTGAAATCGCAAAAACCATTAAAAACAGCGGAATGGACGGAATAATTTGTACAAATACCACTATTGAAAAAAATAATTTAAAAAAAGAATCACACCAAAGCGAAACTGGCGGATTAAGCGGCAAGCCTTTGTTATCAAGGTCTAATGAAATTATTAAGACAGTTAGAAAGGCAGTAGGCACTGATTTTCCCATAATTGGGGTCGGTGGAATTTTGACAGATGACGATGCAATGAGTAAAATATCCTCTGGGGCAAATTTAGTACAAATATATACAGGGCTAATATACAAAGGCCCAACACTTATACGAAACATAAATAGAAAACTATTATCTGGAAAATAAATTAATAATTAAATGAAAGTAACTGAAAATTTTAACTTAAAAAAACACAATACCTTAGCAATAAGCTGTCACTGCGATCAATTCATCTTAGTCGAAAATTTACATGATGTTGAAAAAGTCATGCCTTATGTTGGCAAACAAGGACTTTTCATACTTGGATCTGGTAGCAATCTTGTATTAACTAAAAATATAGAAAAACCTGTAGTCCATCTTGTTTCTAGATTCCACGCCAGAATAGTTGATGGCGTTGCTGTCGTTTGGGCAGGGTCTCAATGGAGCGAATTTGTCACATGGGCTGTGAAAAAAGGTTTAGGCGGAATTGAAAATCTTGCCGCAATTCCTGGAACAGTTGGTGGTGCACCTGAACAAAATATTGGTGCTTATGGCGCCGAAGTCAAAGATACCATTGTTTGGGTCGAAGTTTTTAATTATAGAACTGGCTTATTTCAAAGATTGAGTAATGCTGAATGTAGATTTATGTACAGAACCAGTATCTTTAAAGAATCTGAAAACCCGTGGATTATCACAAGGCTTGCCTTTGAACTATCTCCTACAGCTGAATTGAATCTATCCTATGATGGAGTTAAACAGGAATTGGAAAACAATAACATTCTTGATCCTACATACAAAGACGTAGCAGATGCAGTAACAACAATAAGACAAAGAAAGTTACCAGATTACAATGAAATTCCTAATGTTGGTAGCTTTTATAAAAATCCAATAATCGATGAAAAACACCACAAGAGACTAGCAAGAAAATACCATGACATCATCTCATACCCTTTAGAGAACAACCATTTTAGAATCAGTGCAGCATGGTTGTTAGAAACTTGTGGATTTAAAGGCCACAGAATGCACGAATGTGGATTTTCAGACAAGCACGCTTTAGTTTTGGTCAATTACGGTGATGCCACTGGAAAAGAAGTAGTCAGCCTAAGTAAGGAAGCCATTAGGGCCGTTAATCAGAAATTCAAAATCAAGTTAAAAGTTGAACCGCAAATAATTTTATAATAAAAACAACAATTCCATGCGATTTGTATTAGCCTATGCAAATCGCACTGTTATTATTACCAAAAGATTATTTGCATGTTTTTAATTGAGCAGAAAATTTCTTTGCATTATTATCAACTTTTCTTGCCACATCCTTCAACCATTTTTTATTTGCATAGGTTTTTTTCATATACCCGCCTCTGCCCTCATGATAAGCTAAATACTGGTTATAAGCATCCCATTTAGAAACCTTGGTTATCTTTTGAGTGTTATAAGTATACCATCCCACGAAATCAATAGAATCTTTAAAACTGTCTCTGTCAGCTCCCCAATTTTTAGTATCTTTGGCATATTCATCCCATGTTTCATCTAATACTTGAGCGTAACCATAGGCTGATGATTTTCGCGTCCAAGGAATAAATCCCAAAAGTTTTTTACGGCCTGGCTTGGCATCGTATTTAAAACCAGATTCTTGGCTAAGAATTGCCATTTGTACATGTATAGGTGTTCCCCATTTTTGGGTAGATGTTTTAGCGTGCTTATGCCATCTTTTTTTTTCAGAAAAAATATCACATAAGTTATTCACATTGTCTGGAACTTTGCGATTGCAGCTAGCAAGCAAAACACACGATAAAATTATCAACAAAGACTTGCTGGTAACATATGTAGTTTTTAAGATTTTTTTAGGTATTAGGTCCATAATATATACAACCCGAGTTACATGTTTCACACACTTCAACTTTGGATAAATTCGCTAATTGAGGCTTTAACTTATCCCATATCCAAATACACAAGTTCTCACTGGTTGGATTCTCCAACCCTTCTATGTGGTTTAAGCAATTATGATCTAATAATTCATAAATCGGTTTAAAAATAGATTTAATATCAGCAAAATCAGCAACCCATCCAAATTCTTTTGAAACCTCATCTGAAATACTGATGATGATTTCTATTGAATGTCCGTGCAATCTTCCACATTTATGCCCATCTGGAACATTGGGCAACCAATGGGCCGATTCTATTGTAAATTTTTTATATATGTCCATTACTTAATCTTCTTTACGTATAAAACCATATTGTGGTCAATTAACTCACAACCGTGTTCTTTTGCGAGCTCTATTTGCAATTGCTCTAGCTTATGACTGAAAAATTCTTTCACTTCTCCAGTATCAACATCAACCATGTGATCATGGTGTTCACCCGTTTCAAGCTCGTAGACAGATTGTCCATTTTCAAATTGATGCTTTATAATTAAACCAGCAGCTTCAAATTGATTAAGAACACGATAAATGGTTGCCAACCCAATCTCACTCTTTAATTGACGCATTTTGGTAAATAAATCATCGGCACTATAGTGATTTCCAGGGTTCTTTGAAAAGAATTCTAGAACTTGTAATCGAGGAAGTGTGACCTTTAACCCTGCATTTTTAATATCTGATGCTTTCATTATTGTCTCAAATTTAATTTAAATTAATAGTTACTGCTATTTTAACTGCTATTTAACACGCAATATTGTATCATTCGCACTGTTAAAAAGTTTACTTATTGTTATGAAATCAACCAGAATTTTACTATCCTTGATGTTTGTTATATTTTCGTCAGCTTGTGTTTATAAAACACCCATTCAACAAGGCAACATATTAAAACAAGAAGAAGTTGATGAAATCAAACCTGGTATGAATAAACGCCAAGTTGCGATTATTCTTGGAACACCTGCCATTGCTGACCCATTCTCACAAAACCGTTGGGATTATGTGAATACATCAAAATACAAAGGCGTGACCAGTGAAGCAAAACGGTTAACATTGTTTTTTAAAGATAATAAATTAATAAAAACAGAAGGGAATTATTTCCCTGAAAAAAACAGCGTATCAATAGACGAAGAATGATTACTCATTTATTGTGAGATAAGCCGAGTGCTTTGATGCAATTTATTTGACGATTCCTTGTTCTCTTTGAATTTGAGCTCTTTTTAATCGTTCTTCTTTTGGATTAGCAATGAGAGGCCGATAGATTTCTACTCTGTCCCCATTTTTAACCAGTTCATCCAATTTTTTTATTTGATTATATATTCCAACTTTATTTATACTCAAATCAATTTCAGGATACTCAATCAATATTCCAGATTGATCTATCACATCATTAATACTGCTTCCTTCTTTTACTTTTATAGTATTTATTGTTTGCTTATCCAATAAAGCATAAATGAGTTCAACTGTAAACATGGTTCGCCCTGTTTACAAAATCGGACACAAGCTGCTGTGCAATGCGTCCAAATGCTTTTTTAAATGCACTGTTTAAAAAACCAGATTTAAAATTAAATTCTAAGTGAAGCTCAATTTTACTGGCTTCTTCAGTTAAGTGAGTAAATAACCATTTTCCTGACAAAGATTTAAATGGCCCTTCTACAAGATTTAAATCAATTTTAAAACCAGAAGGCAGTATATGAAAACTATTTTGAGTGGTAAATTTTTGTTTAATACCTGCTAAACTTACTGTCATCCCAGCAAGCATCGCTTCATCTGATTTTTTTAACATATGAGAGTCATGACACCAATTAAGAAATTCAGGATAAGACTCTATGGCATTTACCAAACAATACATCTTTTCAGCATTGTGTTTTACTATGGCTTGTCTATTGACCAGATGCATATCAAGTTAAAATAAATAAAACGCATATTCTACACAACAAAAGTGCAATTTTTTAGTTTTTTTACTACAATTCGTGAATGAGCAAGAAAAAGAAAAAAACGCCATCAAATGTCATTGCCTATAATAAAAAATCAGGCTATGAATATACTTTTATACAAGATTATGAAGCAGGATTGTCATTATTAGGTTGGGAAGTTAAGAGTTTAAGACAAGGCAAAGTAGATTTTAATGAATCTTATGTCTTTATTCGCAATGGAGAAGCTGAATTAATTGGTACCCGTATCACTCCATTATTAAGTGCATCATCACATGTCAATGCTGATCCCATGCGTCCAAGAAAATTATTGTTACACAAGAAAGAAATCACAAAATTAATTGGTGCGATTGATCAAAAAGGCCTAACCATAGTTCCAAGAAAACTGTATTGGAAAGCAGGTAAAATAAAATTACTGGTATCTTTGGCCAAAGGGAAGAACGTTCACGACAAGAGACAAACTGTCAAAGAAAGAGACTGGGACAGAAACAAACATCGGGTTTTAAAGGCGAACAGATAAACCAATTAATGAATTATCACTAATTGGTTTGTATTCATGGAATTACTACTGCCAACACTCAGTGGGCCACTTTCTGCCGGTAGAATTAATTCTAATAACTCTACAATCTGTCGCAAACTTGGGTGCTCTATCATCAATTTGTGTCGTACCAATCGCTGTAGCAATAAGTGTATAACCATTATTTGAATTCATTCTAATTCTATAATCATCTAAGCCATTCCAATATTTGCTATTGCCAGCTTTTCCTAAGTCATCTGCCGTTTCACTTGCACCTCTAATATTTGTTGCATACTGTAAATAAACAGAGTTATGCCTTTCCTGAATTGCGGCCAATTCAATCAAAACATTTTGAGCAATTGATCTTTTCGATTGAATCACTTGTCGATTATAAGCCGGTATTGCATACGCCATAATGACACCAATAATTGCAATAACGACAAGCAGTTCCACTAATGTAAAACCTTTTTTGTGATATATATTATTCATAATTAAAACAACTCTTCATATACTACCTGTCTCTTATACACATCTCCGAGCCCACGAGACAGGCAGAAATCTC
>CAJXVJ010000107.1 GCA_913061105.1 uncultured Alcanivoracaceae bacterium
ATCTACACAGAGTAGATCGTCGGCAGCGTCAGATGTGTATAAGAGACAGCTTTCTCTGCTGGTTTTTTGCACCGGTGCATCGCCTTCTCGCATTAATGCTCGTATGGCAGTTGGTGCGGTATAACAAATATTCACACTGTGTTTATCGCACACTTCCCAAATACGAGAAGCATCAGGATAGTTGGGTACTCCTTCAAACATTAAAGTTGTTGCTCCATTGGCCAATGGTCCATAAACAACATAGGAATGGCCTGTGATCCAGCCCACGTCCGCAGTACACCAGTAAATGTCTCCTTCATCATAATCAAAAACAAGCTCATGGGTAATACTGGCATACAAAATATAACCTGCTGTGGTGTGCAATACTCCTTTTGGCTTACCAGTAGAACCTGATGTATAAAGAATAAACAAAGGGTCTTCTGCATTCATCGGCACACATTCACATGTTGTTGGCATGTTTTGTTTAACATTTAAATAATCTACATCTACGGCATCATTCCATGCGGTATCTGCATCGGTGTACTTGATGACTATGGAATGTTTAATTTCAACGGTACTGAGTGCAATGGCTTTATCGACTGTCTCTTTGAGTGGGATTATTTTACCTCCTCGAATGCCTTCATCTGCCGTAATAATAAATTGAGAATCACAATCATCAATGCGTCCCGCCAAGGCCTCTGCTGAAAAACCACCAAAAACAACCGAATGAATCGCACCGATACGAGCACAGGCAAGCATGGCGTATGCTGCTTCTGGAATCATAGGCATATATAAGGTAACCCTGTCGCCTTTAACAACGCCCAATGACTTTAGGGTATTGGCAAATTGACACACTTCATCGTGTAAATGTTGATAACTGATATAGAGAGATTGTTCGGGGTTGTCACCCTCCCAAATAATGGCTGTTTGATTGGCTTTTTCCTCTAAATGCCTGTCGATGCAATTATACGAAACATTAATCTTTCCATCCTCAAACCATTTAATAGAAACATCTTTATCGCTCCAATGGGATTCACTCACTTTGCTAAATGGTTTTATCCAGTCTAATCTTTCGGCTTGTTCTGCCCAAAATTCTGAATTTGAATCGATAGATTGTTTGTATACTTGATTATAAGTTTCTTTATCAATAATGGCATTTTCTTCAAGCTGTTGTGGAACGGGATAGATTTTATGAGACATGTTATTATCCTAAATTGGTATTTATTAGAGCGTATTGAAAAGCGTTGAATTATTATAAAAGAATTTGATTTCAGGGTCAATTCCCACCAAATAAGTTACCCAAGTTTTGCTTAGCGATATTTCCACCAGTCATAATTAGTACGACATTTTTTCCTTTCAATTGTGAATGCATTTTTAATGCTGCTGCAAAGGTTGCCGCTGATGCTTCTTCAATCAAGTTATGTGATGTTTCGATTAGGGTTTTTGTGGCTTTGATAATGTCCTTATCATCAACCAAAATAAAATCATCTAAATATTGATGCATGATCTCTTGGGTATTGCTAAATGGAACACCTGTGGCCATGCCTTCGGCGATTGTTGTATTATCTGCCTCTATCAATTGTTGGTTTTTCCAGCTGCGTTGTTGGGCAGGAGATTGTTTAGATTGCACGCCTATTACTTTGACTTTTGGGTTGATTGTCTTTGCAACAATAGAGGTTGCACAGACACCACTGCCAGCACCAACAGGCACAATAATAACATCAACATCTGGTAATTCCTTCATGATCTCAAGTGTATAACTGCCAACTCCTGCAATGAGAACTTCATCTGTAGGACCAACAAAAACACCGCCTACTGATTGACTGGCTTTTAGAGCACCAGCACGGGCATCATCGAAATCTTTACCATAATATTCAACTGTTGCACCCATTGATTGCATAGACTCAACTTTTCCTAGGTTTGCCCCTTTGGGTACAAAAATGGTTGCATCGATTCCATACTCTTTTGAAGCATAGGCAATAGATTGCCCATGATTACCTGTTGATGCGGTAAATATACCTGCTTGTTTTTGCTTTTCTGATAAAGATGCCACACAGTTGAAGCCACCACGTACTTTGAAAGCACAAGTGGGATTGTGGTTTTCATGTTTAAGCCAAATATCAGTCCCGACCCTGTCTGATAATGTTTGATAATGTCTAAGTGGTGTAGGTTGTAAATACCGATATACATTTTTACTGGCTTTTATGATGTCTTTTAGATTTAGCATATCATTCATTTCAATGTACGTATAACTATATTAAGCCCAATAATAGTTTATGAAAATACAATTCATAAAAAAAGCCCGAATAAATCGGGCTTTTTAATTTCATTTCATGAAATGAGTTTATAAGAACTCAATACTCCATGAATCGATGTAACCGGTATCTTGTCCGGCATTATCAGTGACTTTGAGTCCCCATGTACCACTGGCAGGAGTTGTACCTGCATTGATAGTATTGGAATCATTAATATTGTTAGTACCGCCACCACTTGGCTCTCTTAATACTGCAGAGGCACCATTTGGAGCTAGTATTTCAATCTTTAAATCACCACGGTATGTATGGACAATACTGTATGTAATCTTAATATTACCCGAATCACCTGTTCTGTTTACGCTAATATTGCTTGTTGCGCCAGTTGGGTTATTATCTGGAATATTTACATTTGTAGTGCTTGAGAATACATCTTGCTGACCACCGCCACCAGTTGTATAACTACCAGTTAAACTAACACCACTAAAAGTAGCATAGGCTCTTAACATAACATAATAGGTACCGGCTTGTGCATTTGTTACAGGACAACTTTCATTGTTTCCTCCAGCATAAGGACGACAATCATAAGTTGATGTAGTCGGAGCACTACCAAATCTAACATACAAATCTGCATCACCTGAACCACCTGACATTTCAAATGTAAGGTTTGTAGCACCAGCTGGAACAACCATTGTGAACTCTAAAGTATTACTTTGAGTTGCTGCTAAACCAGTTTTTGCAACACCATTGGTTAATACATTACCAGTTGGAGGTGGAGGGTCATTGACTGTAACCGAACTGGTTGAAGTATCAGTAGCACCATCATTATCAGTTACTGTTAATGTAACAGAGTAAGTCCCTGCGCTTGCATAGTTGTTAGTTGCAGTCACACCTGAACCACCAAATGACCAAGAATAGCTAGAGATACTGCCATCACTGTCAGATGATCCTGATGCGTTAAAACTACACGATAAATCAGTACAACTTGAAGTAAATGAAGCATTTGGCGCCACATTCACAGGAGGAGCAGTAACAGTCACTGAACTCGTAGCTGTATCAGTTGCACCATCATTATCAGTCACAGTTAATGTTACTGAATAAGTTCCTGCACTGGCAAATGTATTAGATGCAGTTACACCTGACCCACCAAATGACCATGAGTAGCTAGAAATACTGCCATCACTGTCTGATGATCCCGAAGCATTAAAACTACAACTTAAATCAGTACAACTCGAAGTAAATGAAGCATTTGGAGCTACATTTGAAGCTGCTGCTGTATAACTACCTGTTAGGTTAACACCTGTATAGGCAGAATAAGCAACAATCATGACATGATAAGTACCAGCTTGAGCAGTTGCAACTGGACAGTTTTCAGTATTACCACCAACATATGGACGACAATCATAAGCCGAAAGCGTTGGTTGAGAACCATATCTTACATACAAATCAGCATCACCTGTTCCGCCACTCATATTAAATGTCAAATTAGTTGCACCAGATGGCACATTCATTGTGAATCGCGTTTGTGAATTTAATGCGCCAGATAAGCCTGTTTTTGCAACACCATTTGTTAATATTGAAGCGTTTGGATCAGCCAACACAACATTTTGTGTTGAAGAGCCTGTTGCCCCTAAATCATCAGTAACAGTTAAAGTTACAGGGAATGTTCCATAGCCACCAAAGTTATTTGAAGCTGTTACACCTGATCCACCAAATGACCATGAGTAATTTGTAATTGATCCATCGCTATCTGAACTAGCTGAGGCATTAAAATTACAATTAAAGCCAGAGCAACTTTGAGTAAATGAAGCAGTTGGATTTGAATTACCTGAACCCCCATCTAGTGTAGCAATACCAACATATGTGGCTTTACCTGAACGGTTATCAGTCCAACTCATGGCAATCTTGTCTAATACAACAGATAGCCCATTATAATCTCCCCACTCTTGGCCATCAGATAAGTTTGATGAAGTTTGTGCTGAAAAACGAGATTCTGTCCATGAACTACAAGCATTATCAGATGATGAATAATAAAAATCAACACCCGAACGGTTTGAAGAATGGCGTGTATCATAGTAGCCAATATGTACGGTACTATCATCACCCACTTTAATCCAAGGATGGAATCTATCCTGTGAGTCAATAGCATGTGGCGCTGCACAATCAACCCAAGATGTTCCACCATTGGTTGATTTAGCTACACGTATCCAAGCTTGATTCGCTGAAGCAGTATTGCCACCAGCACTACTGTTAGTTTCATCAGTCCAAGCTACATATATTGTATCATTGTTTCTATCGACATCCGCTGATGTATAGATAAATGCTCTACGCGTTTCCATTGCTGGTATTTTAATATCAAAATTACCATTTAATGGTTTAACCTGAGACCCTGAACCAAATGAAGCTCCACCATTGGTAGATTTTAGCATTCTTACACCTGCACCATTACTGGTAGAAGGGTAGAAATAGTATACATTACCAGCGCTGTCAGTGGTAATATCACTACCAATACCTCTTGGTTCGCTTGTAAATGATAGAGGATTTGAAAATGAATTTCCTAGATCAACAGAACGGGCAAATTGCATTACGTTTCCATCATGCCAAGTCATATAAATATTGTCAATGTGAGCAGAAGAAGGAGATCTATCTACGTGGATAAACTCTTTATCACTACCAGATGTCGTAATGTTTTGCATCGGTCCCCATGTCACACCTTGATCTGTTGAAACTGACCAACGCACACCAATAGATGAACCAGAACGTCTCAAGTCACCTTGATATACTCGTGATCCATCAGAAGACCAATCAACAGTCGGGTCACAACAACTGCTACTAGGATTTGTTTGTGATTTGGTCCAAGAGGCACCTGCATCACTCGAATAATACATGGTTTGACCATTTTGAGTATTTGTACCAGCTACACAGTTGTTCTTGTTAGTAGGGTTACATTCAATGGCCGATTCATCACCTGAAACGCCTAGTTCTAATGCGATTTCATTTGATGCTGCTCTTGCAACTAAGTTTCTTGGAATTTGACCATATGTTTCATCTTTAACATTACCAAGGCCTAATTCTGATTTGTACCAAATACCATCAACTAAAAGACCACCATAGTTACCATTAAAGTTTTGATATAACGATCTTGGGTAATGTTGTCCTGTTTCAGGATGTTGTTTTCTGTATTGAATTTTAAAAAACAACGGGACATTTGCTAGATATTGATCATTGATAGGTAAAATATTAATGTCGCTTTTAGTTAATTGATAGTTTCTATCGTCCCATGGACCCATATCCTTAAGTAAAGTGTAGTCCAAACTACTGTCTACACCAAGTTCATTATCAATAGACAACGGTTCAACTATCTTGGCTTGTGTAACAAATGCGGTAAAGACCGCAGCAGCAAGTAATGCTTTTTTCATTGTTAATCCTCTCTCTCTTTTTAAATTTATTTTTATCATGACAATTTATGTCATAATTTTTATTGTTTGCTCAAAAGTTTAAGCAACCGCAAGATAGCACAGATTCAATAATATGTCACAAGATCGCACATATTCATTATTCAATCTAATCTAGTGGATTAGATAAATTAATCCGAAAAAACCATATACACATATAACACAATCATAATATTATATATATATCATGTGGTTATAAAGTTTACACCATAAATATTAAGTAATTTTATTGATTAATATTTTTTCAATTTCAGATTGAGAATCATTTGCATCAATAAATTCATGTTGAAATAGCAATATTAAAAATTAATTAAATTTATTGATATTTTTCAATCTTTAAGATATTATTAAAGGTTTTAATTTTATTATGTATATTTTAAGTTGCTAATATATGCACATTTATTAATGGTTTTTTGTGAACTGATTCATGCTTTTAATAAAAATAAAATAATCTTTAAAATACCAAAAATGAACAAATAGTGCATTGTAAAAAAATCTATCTTTAATGATTTCTAAGGTTCAGAGGCTCATGTACCAAATATCTGTTATCATTATATTTTTATTTGCGGTTCATGACATACAATGAAGAAATATGGTGATTTTCTTGGCTATTTAATTCTATTATTAATTTTCTTTAGCTTCCTTTCTGTTCTTATTCATTTTATCTTTAACTATGTGTCTATCCCTTTACAAGACTTACTTATCTACCTTCATGCCAGTTGTTTTATGTTAGGTATTGTTTATGCTTTTCATCATGAAAGACATGTGCGTATTGATATTTTTTTTCAAAAATATACCAAACAAAAACAAAATAAGATCAATCAATTGGGCAATTACTTTTTATTAATGCCTTTTTTTGGTTTTATAGCAGTCATTTCATTTAATTATGTCTTATCATCTTGGCAAAAATTAGAAGGTTCGGCTGAATCAGGAGGCATACCCTTTGTATTTGGATTAAAAACACTGATCTTAATAATGCCCATTAGCATGTTGATTTATACTGTGTTGAAAATGGCAAGGAGATCATAATGGAAGCCATGTGGGCATTGGGTTTATTTGTATCTGTAGCACTGGTTCTGTTAATTGGTTATCCAGTTGCCATTACTCTGGGCGGTGTTTCACTGTGGTTTGCCCTAATTGGTTGGTTTGCAGGATGGTTTGATACGGCGTTTTTAATGGCCATGCCTAACCGCGTTTATGGCATTATGACCAATATCACCTTAATGGCAGTGCCGGCCTTTATCTTCATGGGGCTGGTGTTAGAAAAAGCAAAACTGGCTCAATCGTTATTGGAAAATATGGCTGCATTATTAGGTGGAGCAAAAGGTGGACTTGGATTTGCATTGCTCATTGTTGGTACTTTGCTAGCAGCCAGCACAGGAATCGTTGGTGCGACAGTGGTGACATTAACATTATTAGCATTACCTGTGATGAAAAAAAATGGCTATGATGAGTCACTCAGCGCAGGCACAATTTGTGCAACTGGGACATTGGGGCAAATCATCCCACCATCTATTGTCTTGGTTTTATTAGGTGATGTCTTATCTAATGCTTATCAACAAGCTCAAATTGATGCTGGCATTTTTTCACCTAAAACCGTATCTGTTGGAGATTTATTCGCTGGGGCCATAATACCAGGTTTAATACTAGTTGCTGGTTATGCATTATATTGGGTTTATATAATTGTTACCAAACCAAATAAAGCACCCGCAGTAAGTAACACTTTAACCAAACCGATGTCACAAATTCTGGCATCACTTTTACCTCCGCTTGTTTTAATTGTATCAGTATTGGGCTCTATCATAAGCGGCATTGCTTCTCCCACGGAAGCCGCATCTGTTGGTGCCGTAGGTGCTTTGCTATTGGCATTTTTGAAAAAACAATTAAACCGCAAAATCCTCATGGAAATCAGCAAAGAAACTGTCAAAGTAACCGCCATGATATTTATGATTCTTATTGGTGCTGCTTTGTTTTCTCTGATATTTAAGGGATTTCATGGTGATGATATTATTAGAGAGTTTTTAATTGATTTACCAGGTGGAAGAATGACAGCCCTTATTATTGTTATGTTGGTCATGTTCTTTCTGGGTTTTATCTTAGATTTCATCGAAATAACATTTGTAATCATTCCTATTGTTGGCCCAATCCTGTTATCACAAGGGTTTGATCCAGTATGGCTAGGGATTATGTTTGCGATTAATTTACAGACATCATTTCTTACTCCACCTTTTGGTTTTGCCTTGTTTTATTTAAAAGGGGCTTGTGAAATTGATTCAAAAAAACTATACAAAGGTGTGTTACCGTTTATCGTTATCCAATTATTGGTATTGGTATTGCTAGCCTGGAAACCTCAACTAACAGGTCTTATTTCATTCTAATGCCTCTAATTCTTGTCATATTAGCTTTTTTTACTTTTCCATCTATGGCTAAAAGTAATTCTGAAATATTGTTTGAAAGAACCCAATTACTTGAAAAAAACTTACTCGAAAATAATAAAATATTGCCATCACCATTGTTGGAAAAAAAATGTATGGATATGGCTAAAAGCATGTTATTCAATCAAATTAAGCAATGCAAGATAATTGATTCAACTCAAATTAATGCTTATGTTCTTGCCAATGGCCATGTCTATTTTTCTGTGGCAATGATGCAACAGATTAAAAACGAACACCAATGGGCGGCAATTCTTGCCCATGAAAATGCACACCTAGAACTCAATCATTACGAAAAAACCTTAATTAAGCTACAAAAACCCGGATTGTTTTTTCCTAAATTGAAAATTAAAAAAATGATGCGAAAACATGAAAACCAGGCTGATGAATGGTCCATGAAACATTTAAAAAAAATGGGGTATGATGCTGACCAAAACTATTTTTTTATGCAACGCGTAATAAAAATTCTGGGAAATAGAAGATCCAATAGCCACATTAAGACATCAAAGAGAGCCAAAAGCAGCAACAGCACCGAATTGATTGATGCTGAACTTATAAATGTGATAGCCGAACTAGATTAATTTTTTTCTGCCACAACCACCAAACGATCAGACTCCAAATCATAATCATCCCCCATTAGTGATCCATAAATTTCAACATGGTTAAACCCAGCTTTGTAACACATAGCACTGAGTTCAATTGGTGTGTAGACATAATGCTGATAACTGCGGCGAAAAGCCCGGTCACCTTGAATAAGAATCCATTCATTAGAAAATATTTGCATGTTGTCAATTAACAATGGTCGCTCTATTCTTATGTCACCATTATCATATTCAGACAAATGAACAGGCTCTATGGTTCTGGCCAATGTTTCTTTGCCAACAGTATCAATGATAAATGTCCCTTTATTTGCTAGGTTTTGATAACTGCAATTGATTACGGCTTGATTTTTTTCTTGGCTGTCGAAATAACCAAATGAATTAAACATATTAATAATTAAATCCATGGGCTTTTCAGCAACAAAATCAAGCATATCTGCATGGATAAATTGACAGTCAAGCTGTGAGTTGACTGCCCCTAGTTGTGCTTTTGATAACAAAAAAGGACTGCTATCAATACCTGTGACGTTATGTCCCATCTTGGATAATGCCAAACAATGACGGCCTGGCCCACATCCCAAATCTAATATGTTTTTTACAGGATGGCTTACCAATGACAACAATGATTGAGATTGTGACTCTGCCAATTTAAAACTGCCTTCGTCAAACATGCACTCATAAAACCTTTTCCAAAGCTCATCATCATTATACCAACTCATGTATTTCTCTCAAACAAAAAAAAAGAGCGTTATTATACGCTCTTTTATAAAAAACTAACCTAATTCCTTTTATCTTTCGTCGACAACTTTGGCATCAACCGCATTTTTTGCAACAGATGCTTGGCCATTATCACAACCACTTTGTGTCTTATACAATTGTGATCTGCCAATTTCCTGTCCATTGTTTGCTTTCACAACAAAATAGACGCGTCCATCTTTTGCTTCTCTGCATTCAAATTTTGAAGCATCTTGTGAATTGGTTTTAACAGACTCAATGCCATTTTCACAACCTGAAGCAGACTTATAACCTTGAGATTGTAAAATAACCTCACCGTTACCTGCTTTTAATACAAAGTAATCCTTTCCGTCTTTTCCTTTACTTACTACAAATTTTCCAGCCATAATCATTTCCTCTTAAATTAAAGTTACATAATAAATCTGAATAAATCACGATATTTGAACAAATATAGAATTAACATCAGACATTCTTCATAACTCATTTTAAAATATGCCGTAGCTGTTGTAAAATGCTAAATCACATATTTAACAAATGTTTATAATGTATTCGATGAAATTCAAAAGCCATTTATTTATTACACTCAATTTATTATTAATAAGCGAAATGGTTTATTCGACTTGTCAAACAGATAATATTGAAAATAATCAACCAACATGTAATGCTGATTCCACATCAACTTTTCCAACAATTGATGCTGAATATTATCTACCTGTTGAAGAGAACGTCTTAAAAATTGGTGGCGATGTCTGTATCAATATGGGCGAGCAAAACATCACAACAAAAGAGTTGTTTTATAATGACAGTTCACAAATTGTCGATATAAAGACTCCTTTAGTATTACGCAGTAAGGAACAAACCGTACAAGCACAGTCAGCTAAAATTAACCTAAAAGACGAATCAGCTGTCATTTCAGGAGCAAAATACCAGTTAACAGAAGGCAATGCCAATGGCAGGGCTGACATTTTGTCTACTGACAAATCAATCAGCCACCTCAGTGGTTTAACTTATTCAACCTGCCCAATAGGAAATCAACAATGGTATATAAAGGCCGAAACCGCTGATTTAGACCAAACACAACAGACTGGTGTTTTTAGGAAAATGACATTGAACTTTAAAGGTGTTCCCATTTTATATCTGCCATATGCCAAAATTCCTCTGAACAACCAAAGGCAAACTGGGTTTTTAATACCTGACATAGGCAATTCATCACAAAACGGAGCTGAAATTGCCTTGCCATATTATATTAACATATCAGAAAACATGGATGCCACTATCACTCCAAGATACTTTAGCAAACGTGGCACAATGCTGGGTGTTGAGTACCGTTATCTAAGCGAAAAATACAATGGAGAGTTATTATCGGATTATTTGCCATCTGATAGACAAGAAAACAAGAACCGCCGTTTTTTGGACTTTACCCACCATCAAAAATTTAACAGTAATTGGTCATTAAATTCACATATCACCAATGTTTCTGATAAAAAATACTTTGAAGATTTTGGTAACAATATAACCGATACAGCTCAGTCCTATCTTTATTCTTACCTGAATATCAATGGCTTTGGAGACAATTGGCTTTTTAAGGGCACTATTAATGATTATCAAATATTGACTGACAGTATCTCATTAAACCGACAACCTTACCAATCTTTGCCCAGATTAGATTATTCATGGTTTAACAACGATTATACCAGCTCACTCAACTATGGGGTTGACTCAAATTGGTCAAATTTATACCGTGAAGAGTCAATAAATACATCGCGAATAGATGTAGCTCCCTATGTTGAAAAATCATTCCAAAACAGTTATTCAAGATTAACTCCAAGGTTGTCTTATCGATATACCAATTGGAATTATTCTGATACACAATACAGTGGTATACAAGACCTCCAAGATAGCCGTTCTTTGCCAATTGCATCACTAGATTACACTTTAAGTTTTGAAAAACAATTTGAAAATGGTGGTTACAGCACACTTGAGCCAAGGCTTTTCTATCTTAATGTCCCACACGAAGAACAACAAAATATTCCATTATTCGACACCCATGAACTCACTTATGGTACCAATGTATTGTTCCAAACCAATGCTTTTTCAGGCGCTGACAGACAATCAGATGCCAATCAGCTTTCAGTGGGCGTCACACAACGACATTTTGATGACTCAGGGAATGAAAAATGGAATGTAACATTTGGCCAAATAACTTATTTTGAAGACCGTAAAGTACAACTCGATGACTCAATAGAAACCCGTTCTACTTCTCCAATTATTACTGAATTAAACTATTTTTACCTGTCTCTTATACACATCTGACGCTGCCGACGATCTACTCTGTGTAG
>CAJXVJ010000108.1 GCA_913061105.1 uncultured Alcanivoracaceae bacterium
GATTTCTGCCTGTCTCGTGGGCTCGGAGATGTGTATAAGAGACAGGGTTTGTATTCACCTGAAGAATATGGTGGATTAGGTTTATCACGTTTAGATAGTTCAATCATTTTTGAAGAGATGTCACAACACTGTACATCAACAACAGCATTCCTCACCATTCATAATATGTGCGCATGGATGGTAACAACGTTTGCCGATCAAGAATTGGCTCAAGAATGGGGTTTTAAACTCACATCAGGCGAATTGTTGGCCTCTTATTGTTTGACTGAACCTGGTTCAGGCTCTGATGCTGCTTCAATGAAAACCAATGCTGTAACAGACGGTGATGATTATGTTATCAATGGCAGTAAAACCTTTATTTCTGGTGCAGGCTCTACTGATGTATTGGTGTTAATGGCACGTACTGGAGAGGCCGGCCCAAAAGGCATATCTTGTATTTTGGTGCCTGCTGATTTAGATGGTATTATTTACGGCAAAAAAGAAGAAAAAATGGGTTGGAATTCACAACCGACAAGATTAATAACATTTGAAAACGTTAGGGTGCCAAAATCAAACCTTATTGGAGCAGAAGGCGAAGGATTTAAATTTGCCATGAAAGGCTTAAATGGTGGCAGAATTAATATTGCTTCTTGTTCATTAGGCACAGCACAAGCCTCGCTTAAACATGCACAAGAATACATGCTAGAACGCAAACAATTCGGCAAACCATTGGCTGCATTTCAAGCTTTGCAGTTTAAATTGGCTGACATGGCAACTGAACTAATTGCTGCACGCCAAATGGTGCGATATGCCGCATTCAAATCAGATGTAAAAGACAACAATGCCAGTGCCTATTGTGCAATGGCCAAGCGTTATGCCACAGACATTTGTTTTCAAGTGTGTGATGAGGCCTTACAACTGCATGGTGGTTATGGATATATGAAAGAATACCCAATAGAACGCCACTTAAGAGATTCAAGAGTTCACAGGATTTTAGAAGGCACAAATGAAATAATGCGTTTAATTATTTCACGTAAGATATTGGTCGAAGGGGCAATAGAGGTGATTCAATAATGTCTGATTTGGTTTTATTTGATACCATCAATGGACAACATGGCGATATTGCACAGATTACATTAAATAATCCCAAGTCCTTAAATGCTTTAAATATCGAAATGATTGACGCCATACAAAATGCGCTAGATATTTGTGAAAACGATAACAATATAAAAGCAATATTTCTACAAGGAACAGGCGATAAAGCCTTTTGTGCGGGTGGCGATGTGGTGGGTTTATACCACTCGATGAAAGAAACTGCCAATGATGCAATCCCAGAGAAAGCTTCACAGTTTTTTACTAAGGAGTATAAATTAGACTTTAGGTTACATAATTATCCTAAACCTATAATATCTTGGGGAAATGGCATTGTTATGGGTGGTGGAATAGGGCTTGCAGCTGCTTGTTCACATCGAATTGTTACTGAAAATTCAATGTACGCAATGCCTGAAGTGACCATAGGTCTTTATCCAGATGTTGGGGCTTCGTGGTTTTTTAACCGCATGCCAAATAATATCGGCATGTTTTTAGGTCTAACAGGCTCACGTCTAAATGCCAGTGATACATTGTTTACCAAGTTAGCCGATTACTTCGTGTTAAATGAATTCAAAGACGAGTTGTTAGATGATTTAACTAAAGTTCAATGGACCAATGATGCTACATTAGATGTTGATGATGTGATTCAATCACATCATGCATTCAGCCATGACCAATCACCTTTGAGTCAAGTGCGTGAAAATTATGATGAAATTCAAAATCTATTAGCTCCAGCAAGTTTAAAGAGCATGGTTAAAAATATGATTGAAACTGAGCCGAAAACTAAGTGGATGGGTTTTGCTCAAAAGGGATTTTTAAAAGGCTGTCCTATGACCTATGCTTTGGTTGATGAGCAAATAAAAAGAGCCAAACACATGAGTTTAAAACAAGTCTTTGAGATGGAACTCATCATGTCAACCCGTTGTGCAATGAATGGAGATTTACAAGAAGGCATTAGGGCACTGTTAATAGATAAAGATGGCAACCCAGGTTGGCAACACAAATCAGTTGACAAAATTGCTAGCGAACACATTGAAGAATATTTCAAAGCACCGTGGAATGGGCATCACCCATTACAAGATATGTAAAGACTGGGTTTTAACAAATTCCAGCTTTAATTAAATAAACAAACTAATAAAAAGAGAAAACACATGAACCTATTTGAGACAATAGATAAAACTGAGCACGAACAAGTTATATTTTGCCACAACAAAGATGCGGGATTAAAAGCAATTATTGCCATTCATAACACAATTCTGGGCCCAGCTTTAGGCGGATTAAGAATGTATCCTTATGCCACTGAAGAACAAGCATTAACTGATGTTTTAAGGTTGTCACGTGGGATGACTTATAAGGCAGCTGTTTCTGGTTTGAATTTAGGTGGTGGTAAATCAATAATCATTGGTGATCCAAAGAAAGACAAATCTGAAGCGTTATTCAGGGCATTTGGTCGTTTTCTAGATTCTTTGGGTGGAAGATACATCACAGCAGAAGATGTAGGAATTGATGTAAATGACATGGAATATGTCTACCAAGAAACAGAAAATGTTGTTGGTGTACATCAAATGCACGGTGGTTCAGGTGATCCATCTCCGTTTACGGCATTTGGAACACTGCAATCAATTAAAGCCAGTTTAGAACTGAAATATGGCAACCAAAATATTGGTGATTATTCATATGCAATACAAGGTGTTGGGCATGTCGGAATTGAGTTAGTTAAATTGATTCATGCAGAAGGTGGCAAAATGTTTGTTACAGATGTCAATCAAGAAGCGCTTGATATATGCAGAGATCAATACGGTTGTGAGGTGGTTGGATTGGATGAAATCTATTCAGTAGATGCTGATGTATATTGCCCTTGTGCATTAGGTGCAACAGTCAATGATGAAACCATCGAACAATTTAAATTCGATATAGTTTGTGGCAGTGCAAACAATCAATTAGCAGAAAACAGACACGGCGATGAGTTAGAAGAACGTGGTATTATTTATGCACCAGATTATGCAGTTAATGCAGGTGGTTTGATGAATGTATCTATCGAATTAGAAGGGTATAATCGAGAACGTGCCATGCGCATGACTAGAAATATATACTACAATATAAGTAATATTTTCAAAATCGCAAAACGTGATAATATTCCAACATGGCGTGCTGCGGACCGTATGGGTGAAGAACGTATCGCTATGATGGGAAAAATTCAACAACCATATATGAACCAAAAGAAAGTTAAGTTTTCTGGGCGAGTTAAAAAATAATAATAACCGTTAACGGTTAATACATAGACACAGAGGAACAACATGCATACAGATGTATTTTTAGGTGAAGACATAGAATTGTTGCGCGACACGGTAAGAAATTTTGCCAACGAAGAAATTGCGCCAAGAGCAGAACAAATTGATATTGATAATCAATTTCCAAGCGATTTGTGGCAAAAAATGGGTGACTTAGGCTTGCATGGCATAACTATTCCTACAGAATTTGGTGGATCTGAAATGGGCTATCTGGCGCATTTGGTGGTGATGGAAGAAATATCCCGCGCCTCAGCTTCTGTTGGCTTGTCTTATGGCGCTCATTCAAATTTGTGTTTGAATAATATGTACAAACATGCGAACCCAGTACAAAAACACAAATATGTACCGAAATTGTGTAGTGGTGAATTTGTAGGTGCATTGGCAATGAGTGAACCAGGAGCAGGGTCTGATGTGGTTGGATCTATGGCTTGTAAAGCCGAATTTGATGGCGAAAATTGGATTGCCAATGGCAATAAAATGTGGATAACCAATGGTCCTGATGCAGATGTGTTGATTGTTTATATGCGCACAGCAGACAAAGCCGCTGGTTCTAGTTGTATGACTGCATTTATTATCGAGAAAGGCATGCCAGGTTTCAGCACAGCGCAGAAATTAGACAAATTGGGCATGCGTGGATCAAATACCTGTGAATTGGTTTTTCAAGATTGTGCAATTCCTCCTGAAAACATATTGGGTGAAGTCAACCTTGGTGTTCGTATATTGATGAGTGGATTAAATACTGAAAGATTAGTGTTATCCGGCGGTCCAATAGGTATTATGCAATCCGCATTAGATATTGCTTTGCCTTATGTCGCTCAGCGCAAACAATTTGGTAAAGACTTAGGTCAATTTGGATTGATGCAAGCGAAAATTGGTGAGATGTATACCAAATTACAATCCAGCAAATATTTTGCCTATGGCATAGCTGAAAACTACGATAGAAATCACAATTCAAGATTAGATCCGGCTGCTTGTTTATCATTCTCATCAAGAAATGCAGTGGATGTTGCGCTAGAAGCCATCCAAGTCTTAGGTGGAAATGGTTATATCAATGAATTTGCAACAGGGCGTTTATTGCGCGATGCAAAGTTATATGACATTGGAGCTGGTACAAATGAAATTAGATTAATGCTTATTGGCAGAGAGCTTTATAATGAAGCTAAATTTGCTTAGTGTTTAAATTGTTTATAACAACTTTAATAGTTATATTAGCACCATTCGTTAATGCTTGTGTATGTCCAAATAAAATTGAAACCAGTGAAGATGTTTATGATAGAGTTGATGGTATTTATCAAGTTGTAATAGTTGGAATAAATATAGCAAACAATTCTGATGAAAATAGGTCAAAGACCAAGTTAATATTAGATTTAAAAATAATTGATACAATAAAAGGTAAAGAAGAAGGAATATTAAAAGCCAATGCTTATGGAAATTTACCAATAAAGGATGATATGGGTAAGCCTTATTTTATGGTTACAAGTTGTGATATAGATTTATCATTTGGTAAAAGGTATATATTAGCATTAGAAAAAAATGAATCTATTAAGATTAGTATGTGTAGTCCACAAATATTAAAAATGAATCAATGGAATGAACTTGAAAAAATTAATAAGAAACTCCAATTACATTAATATCAAACAAAATGATGGGCATGGCCCATCTACAAGAGAAATAAAATATGAAAAATGTATATATCGTCGGTGCAAAAAGAACAGCCATTGGTTCATTTCAAGGCCAATTTGCTAATACACCATCACCTGTATTGGGGTCAGTGGCCATTAAAGCAGCCATGCAACAATCAGGACTTACCTCAGTTGATGAAGCCATAATGGGCTGCGTATTACCAGCTGGTTTAGGACAGGCACCTGCCAGGCAAGCGGTATTAGGTGCGGGTTTAGATAAGTCAGTTGTATGTACAACAGTTAATAAAGTTTGTGGTTCTGGCATGAAAACTGTGATGTTGGCTCATGATGCCATTAAAGCTGGGTCAGCTGATAGCTTAGTTGCTGGTGGCATGGAAAATATGACAATGGCACCGTATTTGTTGCCACAAGCCAGAAGTGGTTACAGAATGGGCCATGGTCAAACTTTGGATCACATGTTTTATGATGGATTACAAAACCCTTATGATAATAATATGATGGGTGTATTTGCTGAATCATGTGCAGATAAATATTCATTCAGTCGAGAAGCTCAAGACGAATATTCTGCAGAATCTGTTATCCGTTCAATGAATGCCATGAGCTCTGGTGAGTTTGATGCAGAAATTGCAGAGGTTACGGTTGTTAATCGCAGGGTTGAAAGCATTGTCAATAAAGACGAAGAACCACCACGTTGTAATCTTGATAAAATCCCAAAATTACGCCCAGCGTTTAGACGTGAAAATGGAACAGTCACTGCAGCCAATGCATCAAAAATATCTGATGGTGCTGCTGCCATGATCGTAGTCAGCGAAGATGTTGTTAACGAAAAGAATTTGACACCCTTGGCAAAAATCATTGGTCATACTACATATGCTCATGAGCCTGAATGGTTCACAACGGCACCAGTTTCAGCTATTCAAAAATTAATGGATAATCTTGATTGGAAAGTTGAGGACGTTGATTTGTTTGAGATCAATGAAGCCTTTGCAGTTGTCACAATGGCTGCTATGGAAGAATTGAATATCCCACATAATAAAGTCAATATTAATGGTGGAGCCTGTGCATTAGGACATCCAATTGGTGCTTCAGGAACCAGGATTTTAGTGACATTATTGTATGCATTAAAGCAAAAAGGATTAAAACGTGGCATTGCCAGTCTTTGTATTGGAGGTGGCGAAGCCACTGCTGTAGCCATTGAAATAGTTTAATATTCTTAATAAAAAAGAAAAAAAAGGCATCAATGATGCCTTTTTTTCATGTTTCATATATGTGCTTACTATTTAGCTTGTAAACGGATCGCACCATCTAATCGAATAACAGAACCATTAAGATAGGTGTTTTCAACAATGTGTGCCATGGTATCTGCAAATTCCGCAGGGTTTCCTAAGCGTGATGGAAATGGCACAGCTGCTCCTAGTGATGCTTTGACATCTTCAGGCATTCCAGAAACCATTGGAGTCATAAACACTCCTGGAGCAATTGTCATTACTCTAACACCAATGCGTGTAAATTCTCTTGCCATTGGTAATGTCATGCCAACAATGGCGGCTTTTGAGGCAGAATAGGCTGCTTGTCCAATTTGCCCTTCATAGGCAGCAATGGATGCAGTGTTAATAATAACCCCACGTTGCCCATCATTATCAGCTTCATTATTTTGCATGTTGTTTGCTGCAAATTTTGAAATATTAAAGCTACCCATTAAATTAATTTGTATGGCTTTGTTAAAATAATCCGATGGCATAGGTGCTTCTCTGCCTAAGACTCTACCAGCAGATAAAACACCTGCACAATTTATCGCAACATTAATTCCGCCCATGTGGTCATTGGCGGCTTTTACCGAGTTTTCTACATTTGATTCATCGCTAACATCTGTTTTAACAAAATGGGCCCTTGAACCCAATTCATTTAACACAGCATTGCCTGCTTCCTCGTTGATATCGAACAAAGAAACTTTGCCTCCATCAGAGATGATTTTACGTGCACATGCCAAACCAAGGCCAGATACACCTCCAGTTATTATGGCTTTTACATTATTAATTTTCATGGTATTTCCTGTAGTTTTATTTTGTAGGGACATCGATTGCGTGCATTATATAGCAGAGGCAATCGTGTCGAATGGCTTGAATACTTTGGGTTATCATCGAAGGTACAAAGCTGTTTTTACAAACGACTTTGTTGCCAATAATGGTAAAATAATTTGATGTAAGGTCATTGTTATTTTCATCAGTAACAATAAATGGCATGGTTTTATTTTGAGCCAACTCTGGGCTTAATTGTCCAAATACTTCATCATCTTGAAGCGGGTGAAAATTCAGCACATCTAAGTCTTTAACCAAAATAAAACCTTCTTCATTTGGATCAAAACTAATGTGTATATCTGGTTTAACTTTTACTGTAGCGACTATTTTATAAATTTTTTGGTGTTCAAGAATGCCTGGTACTTGGGTTAAATTAGATTGGCTTAATAACAACTCTAAAAATGTATGTGTTTGCTCAGTGCCATCAGATGTTCCTGATAAACCACATTCTACTGTCACAGAAGGACAAAACTTTGCAAATGCACCAGATTGAATACCTGCAGGGCTTGTAAAATAGATCATTGTATCTGAAAATAATGAAGCCAAGTTTATGTACTCACTGTCAAGTGAATTGATGCCTGAATAATGAGGATTCCTACCAGAATTATTGTGAATATCAACACTGGCCAATGGATTGAGGTCTTGCATGATATCAGTAATTTCTTTCATGGTTTCTGCAATTTCACCTTGTTGATTGAGGTGACAAGGCCATGAACGGTTAAAATCTGGTTGGTCGTCAAGTTGTCTTAAATTATATCTTGCAGCTTCTATGTTGCCAAATAATATACTCAGTGAACGGGGTAATACGTGTTGATGATTGTTTAGATAATCCTTTAATGCATCCCAACCTGTGTACTCATCTCCATGTTGTAATATAGAAATAAAAACAGGACGTTTAATCTTTCCTTTAAGGTGAACCAAAGTGTGGTTTGTTAACTTTGTATAAAGTTGATCTGCAGATAAATCGAGAATACCCTGAGGTAAACTATTGAGTTGAGTGACCATATTTTTTTGAACTTTTCTAAATTAAATTTTTCTAAATAGTTTGCAAAATTTACCAGTGAGTTGAACATATCTTTCAGGTATTGAAAACAAGTTGATATTACACTTGATTTTTACTCGAATTTTGGTAAAAATAACGACCGCTAATTCTAACATAAAAAACGAACATTAATTGAGGGAAAGTATGATTGAATGTAAAAATTTAACAAAAAGGTTTAATCAATTTGTTGCCGTTGATGATTTATCTTTTGTTGCCAATAAAGGTCAAGTATTGGGCTTTTTGGGACCAAATGGAGCTGGTAAGTCAACTACGATGAAAATGATTACTGGATTTTTACAACCAACATCAGGAAATATAAAGATTTGCGGATTAGATTTGTTTGAAAATCCCTTACAAGTAAAAAATAAAATTGGTTATTTGCCTGAAGGGGCACCTAGCTATGATGAAATGCGGGTGTGTGATTTTATTCAATTTATTGCACGCATGCGAGGCATTGAAAAAAAATTAATCACATCCAAAGTAGATGAAATCATTGATCGAATTAATTTAAGCAAAGTCTATTATCAAAGGATTGAAACCCTTTCAAAAGGCTTTAAGCGCAGAGTAGGATTAGCCCAAGCATTAATCCATGACCCTGAAGTATTGGTTTTGGATGAGCCTACCGATGGGCTCGATCCGAATCAGAAGCATGATGTTAGACAATTAATTACTTCAATGGCCAAAGACAAGACCATAATCATATCGACTCATATTTTAGAAGAAGTACATGCAGTTTGTGATCGTGCAATTATTATCGCAGATGGAAGAATAATGGCTGATAATAGCCCTTCTGAGCTAGAAAATATGTCAAAATACCACAATGCAGTTACCTTTGAAGCTGACATAGAATTTTCATTATTAGATGAAATAAAATCTATGAGTTGTGTCAGAGATGTTGAGTATCACGCCAAAAGAAAAAAAATCACGGTTTATCCTGCTCAAAGCATATATATATTTGATGAAATCAGTGACTTTCTCAAAGCACATAAAATTCATGTCACCAGATTATCTATGGAAGCAGGGCGATTAGATGAAGTGTTTAGAAATGTCACATTAGAAAAAAATACTTCACATCAGGAGGTGGCATAATGAATCCAATGAACACCATTATAAAAAGAGAATTGCAAGGCTATTTTTCAACCCCTATTGCTTATGTTTTTATTGTGATATTTCTAATACTAAGTGGTGTATTTGCATTCTATTTAGGTGGGCTATATGAACGAAATCAAGCAGATTTATCACCTTTCTTTAATTTTCATCCTTGGCTATATTTGTTTTTGGTTCCAGCGGTATCTATGCGCATGTGGTCAGAAGAAAGGCGCAGTGGCAACATCGAGTTATTAATGACATTGCCAGTTAGGCAGAGAGATTTGGTGTTAGGAAAATTCTTTTCATCTTGGATTTTTATTGCCATATCATTGTTTTTTACCTTTCCTATTTGGATTTCAATAAACTATTTAGGTAATCCAGACAATGGTTTAATTGTTGCCAGCTATATTGGTAGCTTGCTGTTGGCAGGATCATTTTTAGCCATCGGCTCTTGTATTTCTGTTGCCAGTAAAAATCAAGTTATTTCATTTATTATTACTGCCGTAATTTGTTTTTTATTTTTGTTAGCAGGTTTGCCCATGGTGCTGGATTTTTTTGCTGGTTGGATGCCTCAAATTTTGATTGATTCAATTGCATCAACGAGTTTTCTTAGCCATTATTCAAGTATCAATAAAGGCGTATTAGACTTGGGTGATTTGGTATATTTTGCCATGGTCATTGCAGTGTGGCTTTTTGCCACATCCATAATGTTAGACATTAAGAAAGCAGATTAAGAGAAATATAAATGAATAATAATACAACAAAATTACTCATGTTAATCGGGATATTCCTTTTAAGTTCAGTGATAATTAGTCAATCTGGACTATTTTCTAGAACACGTTTGGATTTAACTGAAAATCAATTGTTTACGTTAAATAATGGTACCATTAATATATTAAAAAACATCGATGAACGAGTGCATCTGAAAATGTATTATTCAGATGATGCTACACATAACATACCTCAATTAAGAACCTATAAAAATACTGTTTTGGATTTGCTAAATGAAATGCAACGCTATTCGGATTCAAAATTAGAGATCACAGTGATAGATCCAAAAATGTTTTCTCCAGAAGAGGATGAGGCTTCTCAATACGGATTACAAGCATTACCAGTTGGGGAAGGTGGCGAAAATATATTTTTTGGTCTAGTTGGTGAAAATTCTTTAGATACATCTGAAATTATTGCATTTATGCAACCTGATCGTGAATCATTTTTAGAATATGACATAGCCCATCTCATCAATAGCCTTAATAATCCTGAAAAAAAATCGATTGCTATATTGAGTTCAATTGATATAAAAGCCAAAGTAAATGAAAACACTAGAGAACCTATACCAGCCCAAATATTTGTCACACAATTAGAAAAAGATTATGTGATAAATCACCTAAACAATAGCGTTGAAAATATTGATGATAATACAGATTTATTAATGTTGGTTCACCCAAAGGAACTATCAGAAAAGCTATTGTTTGCCATTGATCAGTTTGTTATGAAAGGAGGGCGATTATTGGTTTTTGTTGATCCCTATGCCCAAGCGGAAATCATACTGCCAGACCCACAAAATCCAATGGCAGCCTATCAAGCTGATAAAAATTCAAACATTGAAAAATTATTTCAGGCTTGGAATATTAACTTTGATCCTAAAAAAGTTTTATTAGATGATAAATATGCCTTAAATATTCAAACCCAATCAGGGAGCAGACCAACCCGACACTTGGCATATTTGGCACTGACAGGAGAATCTTTTAATAACAGTGATATTATTACAAGAGAATTAGATACAATAAATTTAGCCAGTTCTGGATACTTTGAATCAGAGTCTATTCAACCCATATTAAAATCATCAGCCATGGCCAGTACTATTAGCTCAGATGCATTAAAATTCCTAAGAGACCCATCTGAATTGTTCAATAACTACAAAGCCGATGACAAAAATTACACAGTTGCAGGTAGGATAACTGGGAAAATTAATTCTGTTTATCCAAATGGCATTGAAGGAGTTGAAGTCAGTTCGGTGGTAACATCAATAGACGAGCCTAAAGTTGTTTTATTTGCCGATGTTGATATATTGTTTGATCAGATGTGGGTAAGAAGTCAAAATTTCTTTGGAAGAAGTGTTTATTCCGCATTTGCTGACAATGGCAATTTGATTACCAATTTAATGGACAATATGGCTGGAAGTCCTGATTTAATAAATATCAGGAGCAGAAAAAATTCTGCTAGACCTTTTACTAAGGTCATTGAATTACAAAAAGCATCGGATAAAAAATTCAGAGAACAAGAAAATGTGCTTAAACAAAGATTACGCGAAACCGAAGAAAAATTAAATGAAATCCAAAGAGAAAAAGGCCAACAAAACAGACTGATTATGAGTCAAGAGCAGGAACAAGAACTCCAAAAATTTCAAAATGAAAAGTTAGAGGTCCGCAAAAGACTTAGAGAAGTACGCCGTGCTTTAGATAAAGATATCAAGGATTTAGGTAGCAACCTTAAAACTGTCTCTTATACACATCTGACGCTGCCGACGATCTACTCTGTGTAGA
>CAJXVJ010000109.1 GCA_913061105.1 uncultured Alcanivoracaceae bacterium
ACGAGATTTCTGCCTGTCTCGTGGGCTCGGAGATGTGTATAAGAGACAGGCACTGCAATATTATACTTAATAGGCAATAATTCGATTCTTGATGTATAAAGTCTAGTTTTTTTAATTTTTTTCTTATAGTTTTACCTCAATATCCTAATTTTTATAGAGGGAAATATTATGAAAAAAATAAGTAAAATATTGTCTTTTGTCTGTATTGCTTTGGTGGCTAATTATAGCCATGCACAAATGAGCGAATCAGAAACCGATCTAAATATCGACTACAATGGTGGTTTTGAATTTAGCAAAAACAACAAACCCGTCAATTGGCTTTTATATACAGCAAAGACAACAAAATCTGGAGACTTTGATATATTACTTGATACAGGTGAATATAAAGCAGGGAATCAATCTTTACATTTTAATGTCAGAGAGTGTTCAGATAAAGGAGGAAGGTTCTCACCTGGTTTCACACAAGAAATCGAAGCAAAACCAAGGGACAGATATAAGATAAGTTACTGGGTAAAAAACAGTAACACTGACTTTGTTATAAAAATATCTGGGGTCAGCGCTTTTAAAAATGATTTAGGACCCATCAACAAGTCAAATCAATCCTATTCTGATTGGAAAAAATTTGAACACGAATACACCATTGCAAATAAAATGAATCGACTCAGGTTTGAGCTTAACATTCTTAAGCCGGGTGAATTTTGGATTGATGACATACAAATCAATAGAGTAAATTAAGATGTTAACAACAATTATTGTCATTTTTGCCGGTTGTTTTCTTCTTGAAAAATCCATGCCTGGCTGGACTTTGCCTCATGTTAAGACCTGGCCATTACGTGTAATACTTGTTAATGCTGTTCAGGTAGGTGTTGTTTTATTAGCAGGAATATCATGGGAAGTCTGGTTGTCATCTTGGTCTGTGTTCAATTTGTCTCATTCGGTTTCACCAGCATTAGGTGGGTTTATTGCTTATTTTATTGCCACATTTGTGTTTTATTGGTGGCACCGTTGGCGCCATGAGTTAGACTTTTTATGGATAGGTTTTCATCAAATTCACCACAGCCCAAGACGATTGGAAGTCATTACTTCATTCTATAAACATCCAGGTGAAATGATTGTTAACTCTGTGATAGGCAGCCTGCTTGTTTATACGCTACTTGGTTTATCACTAGAAGCAGCGGCTATTTATACTTTTTTTACAGCGATAGGTGAATTTTTTTACCATACCAATATTAAAACTCCCCAGTGGGTTGGTTATATATTTCAACGCCCCGAAATGCACAGAATCCACCATCAAGCTGGACGTCACAAAAATAATTATGGTGACATTGTTTGGTGGGATATGTTATTTGGTACATATGAAAATCCTAAAGATTGGATACATTCATGTGGGTTCACACCTGAGCGCGAAGAAAGGCTTTTTGATATGCTAGTTTATAAAGATGTACATAAAAACACAAAATAATTGTTTCAGTATTTTAAAGCACCAATTTGCAAATTTTATTTATGATAGAATTTGGTTTTAGTTTCCAAATTCTTAAGCATTGGTTTGCTTATAGTCTGGGATGATCAACATAACAAATAGTAACAATGGAGCCCACAATGGATTTTTCAAAATTTCCTTCTACCGCTTACTTTCAAGCACTAACCCGTTCAAATTTCATGGATTATGGGATTAAATCACTATTGGATGACTGTCCTATTTTATCTGGCCCAGCATTTACAGTGCAGCTAGCACCAGGCGACAATCTAATGTTTCATGCTGCTTTGTACCAAGCGCCTAAAGGTTCTGTAATAGTGGCTGATGCAGTAGATTGTGAATTTGCAATAGCCGGTGGCAATGTTTGTGCGATTGCTCAAAAAAGAGGCATTGCTGGATTTGTCATTGATGGTGTGATTCGAGACATTGGCGAAATCAAAGAAATGCAATTTCCAGTATTTGCCCGCGGAGTGGTGCCTGTACCAGGTAAAAAGAATTTTATCAGCCCATTAAATCAGCCATTAAACTGTGGAGGAGCCAATGTAAATGCAGGAGATATCATTGTTGCTGATGAAGATGGTGTGGTTGTGCTGCCTGCAGATAAAGCACAAGAATTTTATAAAAAAGCCCAAGAATGTACCGAAAAAGAACTCAACACCACACTTGATGATTGGGAAGTTGCCCACAGAAAAAAGATAGCCAAACTACTAGGCTAAAGTAAAGATTCTAATATTTTGTAAAGCTAGTTATAATTAGGCATTTGTATTATTCATAGTCATCTGTTTTAAGAACAGTTATGACACCCATTAAAATAATCATTAAGAAAGAGAACAAATTATGAAACATCTAATTCTATTATTAATCATGATGACTGGCATTTTAGTATCCAATTCTGTTACCGCAAAAAAAGTGCGAGTTGATCAGGTACCTATGTATGGTGGTATGGATAGAAGTGCCGTTCCAAAGTTAATAAAAGGCGATGAGAAGTTCATCGCTAAGGTTACCAAAGAGTTCGGTACAAGAAAGCTTGCTGCAAAGGCTTGGGTTGATCAAGGGTTCAAGTTTTTCGAGATGAAGAATTATAAGAAAGCGATGCAACGATTCAATCAAGCTTGGTTGTTAGATCCTGATTATGCAGATGTGTATTGGGGATTTAGTGCCGTTCTTTACGATAAAGGGGACAATTGTGGTTCGATGAAAATTGCTGAAAAAGCTTTAGATGGGCGGATCAGTTCCATGATTCCACCAAGCCAAATGATGTTTTTTGCTGACTTAGGTATGATTACTTCTATTTGTGCTATGGATGAGAAGACAGGCCATGACGAAAAATTAATACTTATTAAGAAAGCCGATGAATTATTTATCCGTTCTGAGAAAAGGTTTCCTGGTCCATACTTAAATGCCTATTTATATGATAAATGGTGGCAAGGGCTTTACTGGAGAGGAGAATATGCCAGAGCTTGGGAGAAGGTCTTTTTAATGAGGGACAATGGAGGAGAAGCTGACAGAGATTATCTCAGAGACTTAAAAAGAAAAATGCGAGAACCAAACAAATAATAAAATGACCAAGATTTAAAATTTCGACCAATTTATTTTCACTATTGAACTTAATTTGAGAAAAAATGAGAACTATTATCAACTCATATTTTTGTTTGATTTCTGTTTCTTTTATTACTCTGACAAAATTCCAATGCGTGATGGCATAACATTCTAAGTCTTCTAGTTTAATCTTCATTCAAGACATTATAAAGAGGCAGAATCATCTGCCTCTTTTATATATTAAATGAAGATTTACATTTGTTAATTCACTATTCATCAATGGCTTCTAATCCTAAAACATCACCAGGCTGACATTCCAGTGCTTTGCAGATGGCTATTAAGGTTGAAAATCGTATGGCCTTGGCTTTGCCGTTCTTTAGTACGGATAAATTAGCCATGGTGACACCTACTTTTTCGGACAACTCCGTCAGGCTCATTTTTTTCATGACCAGCAATAAATCCAGGTTTATTTTAATTTGCATTTCAGTTTCACTATCCATTAGATTGTTAACTCCTGATCTTCTTTGAGTATTTTAGCTTCTTTTAATAAGCCTGAGAGTAACAACAACATCAGCCCTATTAAAACAGCAATGACATTAACCTCAAAAGCAGGATACAGTTGTATGCCTGTGTTGTTAAACGTGATGTCATTAACAACTGACCCCCAACCAAAATATTGGACTAACGGGTTGATGATATTCCAGATGATAATAACAATCCCAATTTTTTTAATGCGTTGTGGGTTTTCATTGTTAAATGGTGTGTTAGATAATAAAGAAAAAACCATATTCCTTAACTGATTGGTGACATATAAGGCGACCAAAGCACTGATTTGAGAAATTACAACAAACAAATACCAGGCATACAAATTGGAGGTATCGATGCTCACCAGCCCTTTGCCACTGAATTCTTGATTACGTACACCCATGGCTTCGACTCCAGACATTTCAGCAAGATTCAGTTTAAATCCTGAGAATATGCCAATGTCAATTCCCCATGTCGGCACATCTGATTGTGAAATGGCCATTACCACAGCAATAACTGGAATGGCCAGAGATATTAAAAGAAATAGTATTAGAAAAAAGTCCAATGTTCTTTTTACAAATAGAGTAAGTGGGCTTTTAATCGCACCTGTATTGTGTGAAGTTGGACCTTGCCAAATTTGCTTAAACTTTAATTGTTTAAACAACCAAATGATTAAACCGGCATAAACCAATAGGGTAATACTTAAAAATGATAATGTGTTCATAATTTCTCCAATAAATAATTAGTATGGAGCCTATCATACACAATAAAAACTGAAAAGCAATAAAAATATATCGATAAACGATAATAAAATACTTATAAACGGTAAATCTCAAGTATTTGAATATGATAAAGTGCTTGTAAATCCACCTATAATTGTATTCTACAATGGTTATAATTATCCAAACACTTAAAATGTAATAATTTAGACTCTTGATCATATTCAAAAGGTTTGTTATTAAACAAGTTGGCATTTTGTGGTTGCGACAACAGTTGTTGGAGTGACTGTTGGTTATTTGTTTTTGCTTGATATTGTATATTAACCATTTTTATCATATTATTAAGGTCATGAGCTCTGACTATATAATCTGAATATGCACCTGCACTATATTGGACAAGAGTTTTACCTAAAAAATTATAAATAAAGTGTAATTTAAAACCTTTATCAAAATCAACAAAGCCTGATTTACGTACTTTTATTAATTCTTGTAAAGATAATTGAGCCATTTCAATTTGTTGTTTGATTTGTTTCTCATAAAAGATGTTTTGTGTCGCCTTGGGTTGGTATAAAAAACCTTCATACCAGGAAGTTCCAGACCCCTTGGTCAAATCATCAGAAGTATTAAGAAATGATATGCTTTCTGCTATAAAGCTTTTACTAAAGTCTAACTCATTAGAAGTTAATGAAGTTAACATTTCATTAATGAGAATTTTATCTGACTCTACACTGGCATTGTCTCTGATGTACTCAGATAAAAAGTTTAAGTCCCTTTTAATCACAGATACGGCAACCATTTTATCAAGCAATAGACTGCCTTGATTTAGAAGTACTTTCCAAAATTTCAAGTCTTTGTGTAATAGTTTTATAAATTCAGCCCTATTTTCAATTTTATAGGCCGAAGCTAGTTTAACCCGGCTAAGCCGCGTCATACTCGCATACGAAATTAATGGGGTTGCGAAAGTTCTATCAATAAAACTAGAATACACCTTCATTTCACTAATTTCTGTGTATCTTTTCAGTAAAGCCTGCAATATTGGTTCATTTAAATACTCGCTTGTTATGTTTTCTGACAAATAGTTTAAACAATTAAATTCATTTTTATCACAATGTTTAACTTCACTTTGCCATGGGTGCCCATTAGAGATAGTATTGCCTAAGATTTCTTTGTAATCTTTTGAAGTTATGTCATCGTTCCCATTTTTTCTATTTTCAAGGTATCGTAATGTGAGTTCATGACCAGCTTCAACTATGTCTTTATTTGCTTGGGCATTGATGCCCATTATTGCATAATAGGCATTGCCTTCAACTACTGGTAATGGAATGTTATTAATGATTTTTTTGACTTCTGGGCTGAGTTCTTCATCAAATGGCGAAGTATTTATAAGTGCAACTATGGCAACAAACAAAACGAAGACAATTGATGTAAATTTTAAAAATGTTTTTATATATGATTTCATGAGTGAACCTTTATGTAAATGTATGATTCCATTGTGTATAGAATCAGCCAATTTAACCTGAGTAAAACATCGGTAAAGTATGTGGACATGTTTTTTTAGCTTGTTTTATTGTTACAATGCAACACATGGAAATTAATTTTAATAAAAATTTGATCTCAGCAAACCTCATCATTTATCCTGGTCATGGGCAAGTGAAAATTGGTAAGGCAATACAAAGAATTAGTCCTGTTAATATGAATATGTTGATATTGTTGGTCAAACATCAAGGACATGTTGTTAGTCGCACCAAAATCTTTGACAGTGTCTGGCCTAACCAAGAAGTCAGTGATGAAACCTTGACCAGGTGTATTTCAGAATTGCGTGCTCAAATAGGAAAAGAGCACATTAAAACATTGCCCAAAAGGGGTTATCAATGGATTCCTGAGGTGAAACAATGTATTGATTCAAAAAAAACATCCCCTTCAAAATGGCTACTAAGAATAGCTTCTGTCTTATTTGGATTGTTTTTATTATCAATTGCAACTTTGTGGGTTGCAAATAAAGTGATTGAACCTAATTTGGTGCGCATTGCAATATTGCCTTTAAATGTAAAAACTACAGATCAACAAGAGTTGGCAAAACGTGTTGAAGTAATTTTGCAATCAACAATTATTGAGAATGATCGGTTAAAATTACTTTCATCCAGTGTCATTATAAACAATGCCAATAAACCTTATCCATATTTGAATCATGAATATGGTGCTCAATGGGCAATTGAGGGCCATATTCAAAAATATCAAGGCAATACAATTATTAATTTATCACTGGTTGATGCGCGCACTGCTATAGTCGTTTATTCACAAAGCAGTAATACAATTATCCAAGATTCAAATATATTGAATTTCTGTGATGAATTTTTACAAAATCTCCAAATCTATAAAAAATAATTCTAATCTTGAGCTGGTTTTGGATTGAGTTCAGTGCCATCATCAGTTTTATAAACACTAAAATCTAAATCTTCAATTTTGATTTGTTTGAGACGATTACCAACACTTGCCCACAGTATGAGTTGGCAATAGATACTCATGACACTGGGTTTTAGAAAATCTAAATCATACAGTTTGATCAGCATTTGTGCCCCTAAAAATATGCTCACACCAATGCTGACATAGACCAATGATTTGACTGTGACTTTGATGACTTTTATTCTGTCTTCACTGGTTTGGTATGGGTCTAGCTTAGTGCCATAAATGTTCCAATAGATAATACCTGCAAAAAATAAATTAGTAGCCAGTATTATCATAATGCTTTCAATGGCATTGCCTTTGAAACCATATTGTTTTATCACCAATGAAAAGGCACCAAGCATCATAACAATGGCAAAGCCAAATAATTTTTGTGGAAGAAAATCAAACAATTTTCGAGGGATGATTGTCGCGCTTTTCTTAGTATTAGTATTGCCTTTGCGCATGGCTTTAAAATATTTAAACTCTTTAATTTCTAACCACATTAAGGGCACCATTTGTATCATAAAATAAGCCCATGGAATCATCACATTGATATTGCCTTGTGTGGTGTAATCCCACATAACAATCGCAGATAACAATGAAAAGCCTAAGGTGAAAAGAATCCTGTTTATCATTTGGTATCTTTGTTGCAACTTATTATAAGCGCCAATAGAACCAGCATACAATTTAGGGTACTGTTGGGGAGGATACTCATGCATGACTGTTTTCATTCTGTTCAATATTTTTGTAGGAATGTACCAAGAAGCCAACAATATTTGGATTAAAAATATAATGTAAAAATAAAAGTTATTAGGATCTATCATGTTACTCTCCTGTTTCAGGGTTGGTTAATTTAAACAATTCTGGTTTAAATTTTAAATTAGATTCAATGTGGTCTACTTCAATAACAGATTCTCCATTGAAATCATTTTTTACACTCGCTTTAAAAGGAACTCTAAGTCCAAATTTTTCTTGGTAGTTTTCATAGAGGGTAACAACAGGAATAGAGCCCAGAGTAGGATTGAGCAATTTTGACTCTTGTTTAAGTATATCCCCATTACTTGCATTAATAATTAATTGAGTATCAGGAGCTTTGCCTCCAGCCAGTTTAATCACATAAGCCTTTATGCCATTAAATTCAGTGGCACTTATTACATCAATTTGATCATAATAATGATTCCAATCAATTAAAGCAGAGGGATGTGAATATTTGGCTTGTTCGAAATATTTGCCGTGTTGTTCCATAAAAGCTGAAAAACTCGGCGCTATGGCAGCATTTTTTGTATTCAAGGCCGTGATGACCGATCCATATTGACCAAAGTTTAATTCTTCTCTGTAATGATTATAACCTTTAAAACTGGTTGTCACTTGGCCCACTATACCTGTCTGTTTCATAGTGATCTTGCCTTTCAATCGAAAACCACCATAATTTTTTAACGCCAATATTCTTTGTTCTGTTTTTCTTAATTTAAGTATATCAGCCACAGTTGGTAGTTTTGTTGCATTAGTTTCGATTACCTTAGTTGCGGTGTCTATTTTTTTGTCTGAATTGTAAGCACTCAAAGCAACAATCTCATTGTTTGCATCTGTTTCAAATACTACGCTCATCACATCCTTGATTCGAAAGTGCCTGCGGTTTTTTTCATCAGGTAAATGTAACTCAAATGTCATTTGTCCAGGGATATGTACTGCTAATCGGTGATTTTGCACTTTTACTGTCAGGTTGCCTTTAAATAACTCTGATGTATATTGGCCCACATATTTTTGTAATTCTTGAGCATCAATTTCTGCATTAATTGGCACGCCTTGTTTTTGTAATTCAAAATCCATTCCGCCTTGGTGCATTCTTAATGCGTAAACTTTTCCATCCTTATCTGTATCAAATGATACTGATACCGTGTCTGTTACTTTAAAAAACATCAAACCATTTTTATCAGGTGCTAACAGTTCATAATCAGTTTGACCAGGAACATCTAGAAAAGCCACACCATTTTCAACATGAAAATTAAAAAGTGTATTTTCAAATGAACCAAAATTGGCCAAGTATTTACCTACATACTTATCATAAGAATTGGCATTAATGTTATTGTTATCAATTTTTTCTTCATTAGTGTCCAATAATGTGCCAAAAACCAGACTAATAGATTCACCTAATAATGGTGTTTGTGTGAGGTTTGTTAACAGAACAAACCCCATTTTTGATTCTGGTAATAGAGCAACAATGGCACTATAACCTTCAACACTGCCATCATGCGCGACCATTTTTTGCCCTTGTAGTTCTCGCATGATCCAGCCTAAACCATAAGCAGCTCCTCCGCCTACTTTGATTTGAGGAGACCAAGTCTCTTGGATCTGAGCGGCACTGACAATTTGTTTGCCTTGATAATTGCCTTTGTTCAATTGAAGCATCAGCCATTTTGTCATGTCATCAACATTTGAGTTAATGGCGCCAGCTGGCCCAATATTTGTGATGTTATGCATGGCTAATTTCTTGTGATTATTTTGCTCTTCTTGCCACATATAACCAGAAGAAAGTAATGGGTTTTCTTGGGCTTTGTCATAATAGGCTGTTGTGTTTTTCATCCCTAATGGTTTGAGTATTCGGCTTTCTAACAAATCTTCCCAATTTGTGTTGACACTCTGAGCAGCAGCAACTCCTGCTCCTGTAACCATTAAATTGGTGTAGAGAAATTTTTCGCGAAACTCAGCCCATGGCTCAGCTTTAATGGCGGCTTTTAACATTTCATCACGTTCAACTTCACCATTGGCGTATAACAAATTAAAACGGGTAAAACCAGTTTGATGGGAAATCATGTCACGAATGGTTATTTCATCATTCTCATTGTCCATATTAAATTGCAAGTAGGGTAGATACTTGGTAACGGGATCATCCCATTGCATTTTTCCCTCATCAACCAGTGTGGAAATTAAATTAGCAGTGAATGCTTTGGTTGTTGATCCTATTCCAAACAGTGTTTGATTTGTTACAGGCGTGTCATTTTTAATGTCACTGACTCCAAATCCTTGCGATAAAACAATTTTACCGTCCTTAACGATGGCAATTGCCATTCCAGGTATGTGGTAATCTTTGCGTTTTTGCTCTAGTTTTAAAGTGATATCTTTAATCTGTTTTTCAAGCCTGTTGTTTTTTTCTTTTGCAGATACCGGTTGTACCAAAAATGCTAAAAATAAAATTAATACAGCCAGGGATATGTTCACATAGTTTGTGGTTTTAGTTTTCATGTTGCTTCCTTATTTATTTTTCAAAATATGACCAAAAGCAATGCGAATCTCAGAATCTGTCACGCCTGCTTGTTTAAAATCGGTTATAACTTTTGTTAATGTTTTTTCTACCCATTGATTAAGATCAATGGTGCTATTTGTTAATGCATCTGGGTGAATAAAACTGCCACGGTATCCTTTTGATTGAATCACCGAATCTCGTTCTAATAGCTGATACGCTTTGGCAACTGTTTTATTGTTGATTTCTAAATCATTGGCCAATTGTCTTATAGATGGCAATGGTGCACCCGGTTCAATGTCTCCATTGACAACGGCCTGTTTAATTTGATTTATCAGTTGTGTAAACAACGGAGTTGCTGCTTCTATGTCTATATTAATTTGCATCTACATTTACCTTGTTCCAGTTGTACCATGTGTCCCAATGGTACATGTAAATTTGATTTATGCAATAAAATTTTTATAAATAATGCTTAATTTTGAGAAAAAGTGACTTCTGGCATGGAATATGTGCCAAATAATGTTGATTTCATAATAACTGAATAATACTAAGAGCGTTTATTAATATCAGTTGAAAATGGTAGTTTTAATAGGCTTAATTACTTTACTTGAGGTGGACGATCGACAGTCTTAACTTGAATTGTAAATGGTTTGCCACCAGAGGATGCTCCTGTGAACCCTGAGATCTCTACCGTTTCACCTGGTTTTGTTTTAGCTATCAACTCCTTGTATTGGAAGATGTTTTGTATGGCAATATCATTAACGTGAGTAATATTATCTCCTGGTCTAATATAGGCTTTTGCAGCTGGAAATCCAGGGCTAACATATCCTACCACTACACCTTTTTCAGGTATGGCTATTTTACTTCTACGATCATTTAAATATCGGGGCGGGATTAAGGCGATTCCCAACCAGCCGCGAAAAACTTTTCCATATTTTAATATTTCATGCATGACCAGTTTGGTAACATTGGAAGGAATGGCGAAATTAATGCCTTGGGCGCCATTCCGATTAAAGGTAGCTGAGCTGATGCCTACCACATTTCCTTGTGCATTAATCAATGCACCACCTGAGTTGCCTTGATTAATCGATGCATCAGTTTGAATAAAATCTTCAATAGTACTGACATTCATGCCACTGCGACCTTTACCGCTTATGATTCCCAATGACACACTTTGACTGAGTCCAAAAGGATTGCCAACTGTCATCACCACATCACCGGTTTGGGTTTTATCAGAGTCCATAAAAGTAGCGGGCACTAAGTTAATGGCTTCAATTTTTAATACGGCTAAATCTGTAACATTATCAAAACCAATGATACTGGCTTCTAGTATGGTATTATCCCACAATGAAACAATGATTTGGTTGGCTTGTTGAATGACATGATAGCTGGTGACAATATAACCATCCTCAGACATGACCACACCTGAACCAAGGTACTGTTGGGTCATGGTTTGGGGTAACAAAGAGCTCACGCCCAAAAGTTGTTGTACTTCTTCACTCACTCGTGGGTTGTTAACAGTTTGAGCATAAATACTGACCACAGATGGTGCAATCTTGTTGACAGCATTGGCATAACTGGTCGGTGCATCTGTAGGGTTGGTTATAATATTGTTATCTTCGTGATTTTCTATGACAGAGGGTTTAAAGTAGACAATTAAAAATCCAACAGCCAAACCTAAGATGACTGATTGTAGAAGAAATTTTAAAATATTAAGTTTTTGGCTCATGAAAATAAAATGAATTTTTAATAATAAGTTATCGGATTGTACCCGATAAT
>CAJXVJ010000110.1 GCA_913061105.1 uncultured Alcanivoracaceae bacterium
GTGGGCTCGGAGATGTGTATAAGAGACAGTTACTATTGTATGCAATAAAAAACATTCGGAAAAACTCCTTTATTAATATTTTTTATGAATTGGGTGTTATTAACAGATTAGAATTTACTGAATATTTATATTTGTAATAAATACATCTGATTCAGCCCTATCTGTTTTGGTCACTAAAATTTTATTTTGTTGTGGATTAATACTCATTGAAGGCCCAACTGAGTGTGGGTAAATGCCTGTGATTTTTTCTTTAATCATGGTATCAGAGTTGATCTTCCAAATCCCTAGATCTGTTTTCATGTCACTGTAATAAACATTGTTATGTGACGTTGTCCAATGGTTCAATGAATCAGCATGGAAACCTGAAACTAGAATGGTTTCATTTGATCCATCTAGCTCAATAGAAAATAGGCCTTTTTTATTGGCTTTACTAATGGCTAACTTATTGCCTGATAATGGCATAAAGCGACTGATTCCTTTGATGTTAATTATTGACAATTTTCTTTTAGAATCTAATTTCAAAAGTGTAGACTCTCCATTTTTTGGTTTTGACATGGCGTAAATATCTTTACCTATATATACAGCTGCATAGTTTTCTAGTTCAAATGGAAGTTTTTTGTGGAGTTTAGTTTTTAAATCAAGTTCATAACTCCACAATCCAGATTGTTCTTTCGCTGAGACCAATAATTTTTCACCGTCACTTGACCAAGATGGCCTTGTCAGCTGGATTTTGGGTATATCTAGTATTTTCGTATCAGTTTTTGTTTTGTAGTCATAAATCCATATTGTTCCATGGTTTAGCCGGTTTGTGGTATAGGCAAAGCTATTACCTGTGGGGTGAAATGATGGATTGTTGTCGTATTTTGTTGAATTAACTAATAATGATGTTTCATTTGTTTTTAAATCAAGCATCCAAATATTGGCTTCATAATTAGAAACTTGAAACGACATCTTGTTTTTTGGATTATTAAAAGTTGGGTATTCTGCCCCTCTGGCACCGAGTACTTGTGATTGATTGTTTGAAATATCAACCATATACAAAAGTCGTTCGCCAGTTTGATCAGAATCCATGATGATATGCTGATCATCAAGCCAGTCGTGACTGACTGTATAATGAATCTTTTGTGTCAATATTGTAGTGGGCAGATCCGTATTGAGCTCTTTTAAATGTATGTTTCTAATTGTGTGATTGCCTCGACTGAAACTTAGGTATTTACCATTTGGGCTGATTTTAGGGCTAACATCAAAAACTTCAGAAGACTCAGGAAATGTCATTTGTTGTTGTTCGTTATTGCTTAGGCTAACCTTCCATAAGGCTACCGTACCATATTTTTCTTCTGTGTCTGAATAAATAATGTAACTGTCATCATTTCCCCAATCTAACATTATTGATTCAGGTTTTATTGTACAACTAGCTAAAAATTTTTCCTCTAAGGTTTTAAGGTTTGTCCAGAGTAACTGACAACCATTTATTGATCGTGCAGTTGAAATGAGCTCATTTCCAGAATTTGAAAAAATAGGCGATTCCAAAATATATCCACTTTTACTGATGACCAAAGATTCCTTTTGCTCTTTTAAATCAAAAATAACAACTGAATTTATTTCATCTTGCGTTTTTGTGTAGGCCAATTTATTGCCATCGGGTGATAAATTGGGCTGGTTTTCCATGCCTTGTTTTGCTGTAATTCTTTGTGCTTTGTTAAGTGCCAGTGATAATTGTGTTGAATAAGGTTCCTTTTTTAAGTTGATATAAACTATTGAGGAGGTGATGATCACAAACAACATAAATAGAGCATAGTGTAAAATTGATTTTCTTTTTCTCTTTTTCGATTTTTGTATATCTATAACAGGATAAATAAATTGATATCCTTTTTTCGGTATAGTTTTAATGAATACTGGTTTGTTAGCAGAATCATGCAATTCTTTTCTTAATTCTGCCACAGCTCGCGACAAGGCATTTTCATTGACGTATTTATCTTTCCATAAGACTTCAATGATTTCTTCTCTGTTGATAACGCTGTTGTTATTTTTTATAAACAACATTAACAATTGATTCAAAAGTTTTGGCAATGTCTTAGATTCTGTTTTTGATTTAAGAAAACCAGTTTCAGAATTAAATTGCCATTTTTCAATTTGATAATTCATGTTAAGTATTCAAAATCATAAAAAAAGAGGTTTTCCGAAGGTTTTTGCATCTTGTTTTTTCTAATATTGAGCCAATTAAAACAAACAGAGTGAAAAATGAAATTAAAAATATTTGTAGTCAGTTTTATAATTATATTACTATCTAACGCCAAAAGCCAAGATTTAGGAGATCCTGATTGTGATTCATTATTATTAGTGAGCAGTTGGTTTAATGACAGTGTCAAAATCTTTGGTGGTTGTGATGGAGAATATATTAGAGATTTAGATTCACAATCCTTACTAGATGGTCCTCAATCTATCTTTGAAGATAAGAATGGAGATGTTATTGTCATCAGTGAACAAAACCATAAACTTGTTAGGTTCCCAAGGGAAACTTTGTCAAATGGTGTTGTTGTATCAGGTGATGACCCGAATACGACAACAGTTGAACCATTTTTAATCGCCAATCCATTGGCCGCTGTTATTGATGAGAATCAAGATTTAATTTTAGGTGGATATTCTCAAAATGAAATCATCAAAGTCGATATGGACACTTGGCAACGCATTTCAACCGTGCTTCCAATATCAACACAATTCATTCAAGGCCTTGATATTGGCATGGCAATTGGGCCTGATGGATTTTTATATGTTCCAGGTTATGATTCAGATAACATCATTAAAATCAATTTAGAAACACTGGCAGTTACAGAAGTTGTGGAATCAGGAGAGTCTGGTTTAAATGCGCCACGCGCCATTGCTTTTTATAACAATCAAATGTTTGTTACTGGGCAATTTAATAATGCGATTCGTCGATATGATTTGAGTGGAAGCTATATTGATAATCTGACTTCTATAGCACAACCAACTGGAATGACAATGGATGGTGAAAATCATGTTTTGGTACCCAGTCAACAGCTGAATAATGTTTATAGGGTTAATTTAGACACTGGAGTTAAAGAAACAATTGTCGCAAATGGTTCTGGTGGTCTCAATGGAACAACTTTTGCGTACAGGTTGATAAAAAAATCAGAACAAGTATCAAAAACAGCCAATCACCATTGGTTGATTGGTGTTGGTGAGATTGTTGATAACACTATTAATGTCGAAACGTTTTCATCTACTAGAGGGGGATTTTTTGGTAAAAACTTTAATACAGATGAAATTTCAACAATCGACTGGGGTTCATTAACAATAGAATTTACGAGCTGTAACACCGCTAGCATGAGTTATCAATCATTAGAGCAGGATGATGGACTTGAATTTGGCAATGGAGGGTATGACTTGGTAAGGTTGGCAGCCAATAAAGCTGTTCAATGTTGTTTGGAAGAAGGGTTCGATAACATTGTTAAAAAAGGCTGGATGAGCGGCACCATGTTCGGAGGTGAGTCTCGTTCAGGAGAAGGTTTTTTGTTAGATGTTCTCACTGATAATCAAGTTATCGTTACTTGGTATACTTATTTGCCATTAAATATTAAATGATTTAATTTTACTCTTACTTAAATCCCCTTATTTTAAGGGGATTTAAGTTGGTTTTTAAATAAACAATGTTCGATTTTTCTGTTGATTTTTAAAGTCTTTAATTTTCTCAATGTTTGACATCAAATAGTCAAGTTCATCAAGACCGTTGATTAAGCAGTGTTTAAAAAATTCATCAAGTTCAAATTTTGAAGTCGTGTTTTTGGCTTGAATGGTTTGACTTTGAATGTCTATGGCTATATTGACTTCACTTATTGTGGTTTGCAATATCAATTGTGACATTACTTCATCAGGTTGTTGTATCAATAATAATCCATTCTTCTTAGCGTTATTGGCAAATATGTCAGCAAAAGATGGGGCAATAATGGCTTTTATGCCCAACTCTTGAATCGCCCAAATGGCATGTTCTCGCGATGAACCACAACCAAAATTTGATCCAGTTAATAATATAGGTGCTTGTTGGTATTTATCTTGATTAAGCACAAAATCTGGATTGGTTTTTAATCGTGCAAATGCATGTTCACCATAACCACTTTGACTGGTACTGGTTAAATATTGTGCAGGAATGATGATATCAGTGTCAATATCGTTGATATTCATTGGGATAGCTGTTCCGGTTATGTGTTTTACGGCTTTCATTTGATGTCTCCATTGGCACAAAAATACTGATTGGCAGAAACTATTTTACCTGCAATGGCACTGGCTGCAACTGTCGCAGGTGAGGCCAGGTGTGTAATACTGCCTGTGCCTTGGCGACCAACAAAGTTACGGTTTGTTGATGAAATACAGCGTTTACCCGCTGGCACTTTATCATCATTCATACCCAAACACATAGAACAGCCCGGCATGCGAAATTCAGCTCCGGATTGATTGATTATGTTGATTAAACCTTCATCAGCTGCTTGTTTCATTACTTGTTCAGAACCAGGAACAATATAAAAAGTCATGTTGCTGGCTATTTTTCTGTCTTTTAGGATTGATGCAGTGATGCGTAAATCTTCGATTCTGCCATTGGTACAAGAACCTACAAATGCCCAATCTAAATCTGTGTTCATCAGTTTGTCTCCTGCAGATAGTTGAACATAATCAAGGGCGTTTTTAGTCATGTCGTCACTTGATTTCGGAATGACTTGATCAATCTCAATGGCTTGTTGTGGATTGGTTCCCCATGAAACCATGGGTTTTAATTGGCTAACATCAATCAGAATCTCATGGTCGTAATAACAACCTGTATCACTTTTTAGGCTGTTCCAGTAATCAACTGCTTTATTCCAGTTTTCCTTTGGTGCATATTGTTTTGTTTTTAAATAATCATAGGTAATGTTGTCAGGAGCAATTAATCCAGCCACGGCTCCACATTCTATGCTCATATTACATAATGTCATGCGTGCTTCCATACTCATGTCTGTTAAGGCTGAACCGGTGTATTCAATCACATGGCCATTGGCACCACCAATACCAATTTGAGCGATTAACTTCATAATCGCATCTTTAGCTGATACACCTGCTTGAAATTTTCCATTAAACTCAACTTTCATCACTTTGGGTTTATTCATCAGTAGACAACCACTGGCAAATACGTGACCAACGGTTGAGGTACCAATTCCAAATGCCAAAGCCCCAAAAGCCCCATGTGTTGCAGTATGTGAATCACCACAGACTATGGTCATACCTGGTTGAGTAATGCCCAATTCTGGCCCAACCACATGAACAATGCCTTGGTGGGACGAATCCATATCGTAAAATGGCACTTCAAACTCAGCTGTGTTGTCTCGTAATTTTTGTACTTGAGCTTTGGCCATTTGATCAAAAATTTCATGTCGGTTTTTGCGAGTAGGTATACTGTGATCTACGGTGGCTAACAATTTTGTCGTGTCTAGAACAGGCAATGACTTATGTCTGAGTGTATCAAAGGCTTGTGCAGACGTGACTTCATGCACTAAACAAAAGTCAATGGCCAATATTGCAGGGTGTTCAGGGTTTTGTTTTACTATATGGGCATCCCATATTTTATCTATAATATTTTTATTCATTTTATGTGGATTTTTGTTTTAACAGAATTGGCTATAAAGCACTGTTTGTGTGCATTGTGATGGATTTTATCGATTTGTTCTTGAGTGGGTTGTTTGTCACCAGAAAATAGTATTTTTGGATGTAAAGTCACATCGGTCATGGACATTCTTTTATTTTCATCTATTTGCATAATGCCAGTTGCTTCATCAGTATAACTTTCTACAGTGTATTTTCTATTGGCTGCAAAGGACAAGAAAAACAACATGTGACAACTGGACAGTGAGGCGATAAAAGCTTCTTCAGGATCGACACTGGCTTCACTAGAATAGGGCAGTGGTACAACTTGCGGAGATGATGAAGCTTCAACTACAGTGCCACCATCAAATTTCCATTGGTGAACACGTGAGTATTTGTTATCAATAAAGTTTTCACTGGCCTTTTTTTTCCAGGTTACCGTAGCGAAATATTGTGACATCAGATGGCTCTCCTATTTTTAATTGTTGCGTATTGTTGCTGAATAAGGGTTTTGTTTACTGCATTAACCAAAGCTTTCAGTGCAGAGACTTCAATATCGATGTCTTCACCTGTGCCTGTAAAGCGTTCATTATTAAATGAAATACTAATAGATGCCATACTTATGGCTGTTTCACCTTTTTCTTTTGATTGCGAGCGAAATGATTCTATATTAATCGGGGCAAGATATTCTTCTAATGCTTGATGTAATGCGGTCAGGGCAGTTCCTCCCTTTTTACTGGTGGTCACAATATTCTTTTGTTGTCCATTAAATATTCCATCAACACAAACTTCAGCAGTATTAACGCGTTTAGTATATTTGTAAGAGTTGATTTTGATTGGTGCGCGATAAGCAAAATAGGCCTGCATGAATTCTGAATCTGTTAATCCTTTACGACGATTAGGAAAAAGGCCTTTAATAAATTGGTTGATTGCTGTTTTCTCGGTATTATCACAGACATAACCATTGTCTATGATGATAGATTGAGCGTGATTACTGCCACTTAATGGCCCGAATACAAAGGTTATTTCTTGGCCCACATCTTTGGGGTTAAAAGGTTGATAGGCTTGTGGGTTGTTTAATATGGCATTGGTGTGGCCACCCGAAGAATGCCTGGCTGCATTTTCACCGCTGATAGGCCAATGGGCTTGTCTGGGCAACATGTGCGTAGCGACAAAATCTGAAATGTCTTTTATACTTTGGGTATTTGTATTGGTGTGATAATTTTGCTTGGTACAGTTGTTTTGTCCAAAAGCTTTTAAATACATAATACATTGTTCGATTGAAACATTTCCAGCCCTTTCACCAATGCCATTAAAACACCCTTCAATTTGTGTCACTGGGCCATCAAAAATAGATTGCATGGTATTGGTTAAAGCCAAACCATAATCATTATGACAGTGAGCCGACCACATTATATCTTTGTCTGGATAACGCAGGTCCATAATCTCAGCATGTTTGATCATCTTATTGACAAAAAAGTCATCACCTTGCAAGTAACAGGCACCGCCAATCGTATCAGGACAATTAATAATTGTAGCTCCGGCACGAATTGCAGTATCAATCACGTCGGTCACAAAATCAAAAGAATCTCCCATGCGTGAATAACCTTCAGGTGAAAATTCAACTTCGCAACCCGCTTCAATCGCCATCTTTATAAAACGGTGCAAATCTTGATGAATTTTATCTGTGTTGTTGGCATAGCTGCCCAAAGAAGCTTGCATTAATTCTGGATCAACTGGCAAATAGACATGCAATCGAGCACGACCACTGGGAATTAATGATTCGATTGATTTGATTGTGGTTATGACTTGAGATTCTCTCATTTGGCATAAGGCTGCTACTTTGGGAGATGATTCTAGCTGGGAATACATTTGTGCAATGCTTTCAACTATCTTGTAATCTTCGGCGCTGGCAGCAGGAAAACCTGCTTCTAATATATCTATATTTACATTGGATGCCAATCGTGCATATTCTAGATTCTGTTCAAAATTCATGCCTGCACCAGGGCATTGTTGACCATCTCTTAAGGTGGTGTCAAATATGTGTACTTGTTTACTCTTGTGGTTTTCGGGTGATATCATGTTATTCTCTTTGGTTTTTAAAACAGTTTGACTTTTGTTCCTAAGATAAATCTTAGGTGGGTTGGCAGTTTGTATAAACTGCTAAATAAGTCGTAAGAGAATCAGAATAATTGAAGAAAATATCAAACCAATAGAAGTGTTCAGTTGAAATGATTCAACTGATTTATTATTGAATTTTTTGGCTTGAATTTGCATCTTGTGCTAAAGGTAACACAGACTATTTTGAATTGGCAAGAAATAAATAATAAAATTAATGGGTTAAATAGATTTGGTTTGCTAAAACTTAGATTTATTCATTAACCAACATATTTTTTCCGTTTTTCTTTCCGCTATACATGCGTTCATCTGCCAGTTTTAATGCAGATTTTACTGATTTTTGTTCATGATTGCTGACCATTCCTATTGTGGCTGTCACTTTTAATGATTGATCCAACTTATCCCAGCTGTGGGTTTCAATCCCCAATCGGCAACAATTGAGAATTTTATGTGCTTCAGTTGTACTGGCATTGTTTATTAAAATAGTGAATTCTTCTCCTCCATATCTAAACAATCTATCTTGTTGTCTGATATTTTCTGAGATTATACCTGATATTTTTTGCAATACTTCATCACCAAGAGTGTGTGAAAAGTCATCATTGATTTTTTTAAAATCATCAACATCTAGCATGGCTAAATAGCTGGCTTCTGATTGATTGGTATTTTGTTGCCAGTTGTCTTCTAAGTATTTATCTAATTGGCGTCTATTGCCTGCTCCAGTTAGATGATCATGTAAGGATTCATGTTTAAGAAGATTGGCTTGTTTGGTTAAATCTTTTGAGAGGCTTTTAGATTTTTTAAGTTCAACAGACAGTTTATTAACTTCAACTTGATTGAGTATGTTGGCTTTATTTGTTTGTTTATAAAGCTCTAAATAGAGTTTTTGGTAATAAAAGGCTTTTTTATAGTCTTGCTTTGTGGCTTTTAATGAAGCTGATTGCTCATAAACTTCGGCCAACAACGATTGAAAGCCATTTGTTTTACATATTCTTCTGGCCTCTTGAACATGTGCCAATGCCTCATTTAAGTTCAATGTTTGATTGATCTTGGCTAAATCAATCAAACACCGCACTATATACTCTTGTTCTTCTAATTCTCTATAAGATTTTAAAGATTGATCTAATAGATCTTTAGCTTCAGTAAAATTTCTTCTTTTAAACTCAATTATCCCAAGACCTGAATGTGATTGTGCAATCTGAGCCAAATTATTGCCTTTTGTTGCAATGGTTTGCGCCTGTAAAAATTTTTCACGGGCTTCAACTAATTGACCCTGCATAGAAACAATGTGTGCAATGCCATTAAGAATAGTGGCCTGAGCATTTAGGTCTGTACCACCTTTAATAATTTCTAATGCCAGTTGATTATAATTTAAAGCCGTATCATAGTCTTCGACTTGTTGATAAATATTCGCTAGGTTGTGCAGGGTATAAGTTGGAAGTAAAGGGTTGTCCAATTCGTATTTCAAGGTTAAACTGCGGTGATAAAACAATACGGCTTGCGGTAAATCACCCTTTTTTTCATACACGATGCCCATGTTGTTGAGAACAATGTGTTCTAATTCTGGATTGGGATGTTTTTTGAACATTTGTAGCAACCCTTCTAATTTACTTTGTGCTGCTGCCAGGTCTCCCTTAGCCAAACAAATACTGGCTTTGGCATTTTGACATGATGTCAAGCCCGTGTTGTTTTTTAATCTGGCGTATATGGCCAATGCTTTTGAATACAATTTCTCTGAAACATTATAATTACTTTGGCGAAAATGAATTTCTGCCATACTTTTATAGTTTTCCGCTAAATTTAATTGATGCTCTTCTTCTCCTGATTTTGCGGTCTCTTTGAGCTTAACGAAATTAGCTTCCAGATTAGCTAAAATCGGATTTTTTGGTGTTTTTACTGAGTCAATATCTTCTTTCATCAATTAATGCATCTATTAGTGTTATTATTTACGTTAAATTATACATGAGATTTGAGTCAATATTTATCTTTGTTTTAGTAATTAAACTATTTGGTAATAAGTTGATATACGTTGGCAATTAAAGTAGTATGACATTTCAATAAATTTAATGGAATATTGACCATGACCAACTATAAAAAACCTCATGATTTGAGTATCAAAAAATCTTCACTTGTCGCATCATTACTGGTGCTATTTTTGCTTAATCCCATAAGTCTAATGGCGAAAAACTATTTGTCACTGTCTTCTCAAAAAAATGGAAAAACTTACAAAAATTCTGTAACCGTTATCGATTTGGATCAAAATACAGAAATTACTAAGATAGATTTAGGAAAATCGTATAAATTACCTGGTAATTTTATCCAAACCAGAGATCTTAAAAATATATACTATTACCATCAAGTAAGTAAGCAAGAAGCCATGATTAAGGTCTTTGATGCCAAAACCTTTTCATTAAAATACTCAGCAAAAATAGGCCACCTTGATTATGTTTTACTTGCAGATTATGAAGTTAAAACATTTTTTGATGTCAGTCCTGATGCGAGCAAGCTTTATATTCAAACTAACCAGAAAAAAGTCAGAAATATCATGGTTTTTGATAACAATTCTGGTGAATTGTTAAAACAAATTCCTCTAATTAAAACCAAGAGTTATTCATTTTTATCTGATGACAGTGATTATCTGTTAACCCTGTATACCTCTAAACACATCTTAAGTATTCATGATGCAAATAGCTTTATAAAGATTAAGGATGTCGCATTAAAATCTACCACACCAGCAATTAAAATAAGTAAATATGGTGAAATTTATCAAGACTATTTATTTATCAGTGCCAAAGCCAATTACAGGAATAAAAAAAATACCTACAAAATTAAAACACTAAACCTTAAAACCAAAGAAGAAAAAACCAGTGAGTACATAACAAATGGAAAGCCGATTTATGTCAAAGATAATAGTAATAATAAATTGTACATCGCAGCAAAAAACATAAAAAACAATCAATTAATCCTGTTAGAATTTTTAGAAGGTAATTTGACTAGGATTGATACAAATGAATTTAAACTTTACCCAAAAGATATCATTTTCAATGAGGGCTCAGAAAAATTATTAATTATTGGTAAAAAAGACAATTTTTTGTTGGATCGTGAAAATCCAAAAGACAGTATCTTAATGGATCAACCTTTCGATACTGCGAACATCATATGGAAACCTTCTAAAAAACGTTTGTTCTTACGTGAAGGCAGTGGTTCTGAAGTGGCGGCATTTGATACATTAACTGGTGAAAAAATTGATCGTTCAGGTACGGGTCGACCTGGTGTGAAATTTGGTCAATTTTTAGCATCAGCAGCTTTTACAGCTGTTGGTTATGGTTATGGTTACATTGCTTATGCCTATAAACTATCAAGTACTGATATGATGTTGAATGTCAATCAAGATAAACTCTATGTTATTAATAGTAAAACCAACGATGTTACACAGTTTAACGCTAATGACTTGTCTGGAAGAAAAGCATTGGCCACTGGTGGAGGTACAGCCTTTATGTATCAACACGAAGATAACAGTGATAGTTTCTTTGTCCTGAGCAACAAGAAGGCTAATATTATTAGTGATAAAGATTTCAGCATGATAAAACAGCTTAAATTTGATGAAGTACTTGGATTAGACTTTGATGCGTCACTGTTATTCATTAAAGAAGATGACACGATAAAAGCCATGTCTATGATTGATGGTTCATTTTTACCAAATTTACCATTAGGTCCAAATGCTAAATCTATTGTTCCATTAATAGTAGACCTGTCTCTTATACACATCTGACGCTGCCGACGATCTACTCTGTGTAGA
>CAJXVJ010000111.1 GCA_913061105.1 uncultured Alcanivoracaceae bacterium
CTGCCTGTCTCGTGGGCTCGGAGATGTGTATAAGAGACAGATTCGATAAAGATCAAAAAGTAAATCCATCAGTTTATTCAAAGATGTATCTCTATTCTCCTCTAAAATTGCCTTGACTATCAATTGAGAATAATCCAATAATACTTTTGGCACTTTCAAATTGTTCAAATAACATATATTATTATTGTAATAATAAAAAACTTGTCATATTGTTAGAAAAATAAAATGACTTATACAGAGAAAATTTTATGATACTATTTACGATTCTTTCTTTTACATTTTTAGTTGGGTTTCTGGTTATTAGAGTTTTATCTAATAATTTTCTCAGAGGGAAGTTGAAGTTTTCTGAATTTGAAAATAACCATTCATTTCTATCTGATTTTGGTTTGATTCGATTAGACAGTGATAAAAGAAAATTTATTCTAAAACGCCTAAAAGGCGAAATTGATGGCGTAGATTTTTCAAATGTAAAAGGCCTTTACTATGAAATAGATAACAGTGGTGCTGCATTACTTGTACTATCAGTGGGTTCAGTCCTTGATGAATATGAATGGCATGTAATAAGCCTAGTGACACAAGATAACAAGAGAATACCCATTTATATTATTGGGCGGTACATACCCAAAGGGATTTTGATGTTTGTGATTAATTTTCAAAAATATATTCTAGATTCCATGGGATTAATTAAAGACATCCAGTTGGAGTGCCATGCCCAATTAGATAAAATTATTTTAAGCTTTAAACAAGCTGGACTCGATATTAAGCTCTGTTAAATATCAACATATTGAATAATATAATAATCAATTATGTCACCATATATTCTCTAAAAGCGTATTATTAGTTAACCCAATCAACGTAATCAATTAATTATGAAAAAATTATTAACAGTTTCAATATTATCAATGTTTCTTATTTCCTGTGGAGACAAAGAATCCTCAAGAAGTTCATCAGGTGAATCTAGTAGCCCAATAGAAGTTAAACTCAAGGCATCCAAGTTGACAAAATACATGGACAAAGCTTCAGTTTGTGATCTGGTTTCAACTGACACCACACAAAAATTATTCAATACATCAAAAGAAATCAGTTTCAATGCTAGTGGCTATGCCAGTAAACGTTCATCTAGTGTAACCTGCAATTATAGTTGGGAGCGTGCTGATGTTGCAGAACGTAAAGAAAAATTCATGACTTATACGATAGATCAAATGCAAGGTAAAGTAGAAAAAATTCCCATGCGTAAAAGAGCCTTAGAACATAATTTTTCAGTTAGATTGGAAGAGTATAAAGGCAGTCCAGAACAATTTATGCCAGCCAAATTAACCGAAGAGCAGCTACAAAGACAAATTGCTTCAGCCAAAGAAATGGCGGCCAAAAGACTGACTGATGAACAAAAGAAAGTGGCTGGAAATGCTGCGAATTCTATGATGGAAAAATTATTGCGTCAAAACAATGAAAACATTAAAATTGATGGTGTTGGCGACTCAGCTTATTGGACTGCAGTTGGTGGCGGTAGCCTTGTTGTTTTATCTGGTGATATGAAATTATCGATTTCACCAATGATAGGTGATGATTTAGAACAGGACATGGAGAATGCAAAAAATATTGCTCTATTGGTATTGCAATAATCAACTATTGAAATCTAGCAGTGATGTGAATCACTGCTAATTTCATTAATTATCCCTGTACTTTTAGTACACCTATTTCGATTAATCTTTGGATGAGGAAATCTTTGGCCAAAATGTCTTCGTATTTCTTTCCAGATCCAATACACGATGGAATACAATTTAATTCGGCGTTGGCATGCGGGTGACAGAAAAAAGGCATAGAGTACCTTTCTGAAGTGCTGTGATCTGGATTAACCACTCTGTGGGTTGTGGCTGGAATGACATTGTTGGTTATCCTTGATAACATGTCTCCAGAATCGACCACAATTTGATTAGGTAAGCTAGGCACTGACAACCATTGTCCATCGCGATCTAATAGCTCTAATCCTCCGTCAGTGGCACCAACTAACAATGTAATCAAGTTAATGTCTTCGTGGGCACCTGCACGGATTGAGTCTTGTTCTGTAAATTCTTTTAAGGGTGGATAATGAATCGTACGTAATATTGAATTACCATCCTTAATCATGTCTTCAAAAAAGTTTTGCGGAACATTGAGAGAATGGGCCAATGAATGAAATAAGCTGGTCGCTACTTTATCCAACTGATTATAAACATCTAGACCTACTTTTTGGAATTCTGGTACATCAACATCCGGCCAAATATTGTTAGGATAATCTGGAGTGCCTTTGTAGGCATTGCCATTATCTAATTCTCTGCCAATGTGCCAAAACTCTTTTAAATCTGGGTGTTTACTGTTTTTTGCATGTTCGACCAATCGAGGTACATAACCACGTTGCCCACCATTATCTCCAAAATATTTCATTTTTGTGGCCAAAGGTAAAGCAAAAAACTCTTTGTATTTGTCGTAGGCGTTATCAATCAAGTCAAATGAAAAATCATATGGATTTAATACGATAAAACCATATTCAACTAAGCCGTTGTAAAAGTCATCAATGAAGCGTTGTTTTTCAAGGTTTGTGCCTTTGATTAAATCGATTTGATTCAGTTCAGGAACTTTTCTTTGTTGGTTTTTCATCAGCTATCCCATAAAAATAAGGGTATTTTAACTATTTGAAATGTGATTTAAAGAATTTGGGTAGAAATATCAATTAAAAGTTATGAAGATGTATATATAATGATTTTGATCAATCAACTATTGTGATTCAAAAGTCAAAGTAATATTAACGGGTACTGTAAGGTTAATGCTATCTAGACGGGCAATATTTCTCAAAGTGGTTATGCCATTTTCTAAACCAAATGTTCCAGCAGTTATTATGAGTGGCTTATGTAGAGTAACCACTTTATTGCCATACTGTTCAAACACCATAAACTCTGCTTCTAATAAGGCAGACAATCCATGCAAATCAACATCGAAGGAAATATTATGTATTCCAACATTGAAATCATTGGGTTTTAATTGTGTGTGTATGTCTGCGGTTTGGTAAATCTCAGTTTGAAACAAATGTTTTTGAATGCGTTCATTGCGGATAGGAATATTGGTTTCCAATGAATTTAAATCAATGCTGATTGATAGTTGCCCATCAGGTTTTATGTTTCCAGAAAATGCAGTGAAATTCGAGACTTCTGAGACACTGTTGTTTTTAGTAGTTATGATTGATATTGAGCTATATTCAGGCAGTAGTACCCATGATTTATTATGAGTTTCTGCGGGTTTTATATTGGCTTTTTGACTGTTTTTTGAACAGGCATTAAGGATAAAAAATAAACCAATTAAGGTCAAATATTGAAAAGGTTTAATCATTATTTTCATTGTCTTCACTGTTTTCATTTTCTTCTTCACCTAAGTATTCTGTAATTTTAACAATGCTACCAAACCAGGGGGAATCATAATAATGTAACTCATCAGGTTTTAGTTGTTTTCTTTCTGTTAAAGAAAACACCATGGTACGCAATTCATTGTTGTCATCTGTATAGTGTCTTACCAGGTTTAAACTGTGACCAAAATGCATAAATCGGCCTTGGGATAAGGCAACCATGCCAGAAACTGTTAAATCAGAATAAGGATTATTGCTACTTTCTGTAGTGTTAACTTCAGGATAATAATCATCGTTATCAAAATTGTTATCAATAGAATTAGTAAAATAATCTGTATTTATTGAAGTTGACTCATTGTTTTCACCGTTAACACCATCGTCAATTGATTCATCGAGATCTTCGACTGGGAAGTTATTTAATTTTACATAAGTTGGTTGCTCAAATGGTGTGTCTGGCTGTCTCCATGCTTTGTGAATTAATGGAGTAATGCTTGGTTGGCGAAGCAGTCTTTCCCAAATTGGAGTGAGTTGATAAAATTCAGGATCATGTTCAAACCAAGCCAATACATATTTTTCTTCTGTTTCATCGACAATCGATACTGTGTAGTCTGACTCTGTTTGATTATTGTCCACTAAAACAGGCTGGGTGTTATCAACCGTGGTGTCATCTGTCGTTTCAATAGATTCTAAATCCTCTTGTATAAAACTGAGGTCTTCTGGTTTAAGTTTGAGCTCTAAGGACTGTGAATCATCAAACCATTCTTTGTTTGTGAATGTTTTATAATTGGGCAGTTCTTGTTGATAGGCAAATACAATGATTTCTATGTCATACACTTTATTGTCTATAAGCGAAACATATTTGTGTAGAATCTCTTCTTCAATTATTTCGTTGTTTTCTATTAAATCAGAACCTAAATTATCCTTGCTATCTTGAGCAAAGATAATCGATGGAAAAATAAACAACAGTACATATTTAAACATATACAAACAAATGGAATTTAAAAATTGAGTATAGCATTAAGGTGGCTTAGATAAATAGAAAATTTAATACAATTAAACAGACTTCTTAACACTATCATGTAAAAAACAAAAAAGGCACCACATGGGTGCCTTTGTATTTTCGATACATATTGTGCTTCAAATTAATTTATACTATATCCTTACCAGATTTTGCATGTTTTTCAAGGAGTTTAGCAGGCGTAAATCTCACGCCAAACTCTTCATTTAACTCATTCAGAGTCGCCAGTATTCTATCAGCACCTTGTGCGTTTACATAACTGAATGGACCACCAGTAAATGGAGGGAAACCAAGCCCTAAAATAGCTGCCAAATCGCCATCAGCAGCAGAGCTTATGATGCCTTCTTGATGACACAATAAAGCTTCATTAACCATGGCTAATCCAATTTGGTTTTGGATTTTAGTTTTATCCAATTGTTTTCTTTCCTCACCACCAAAATATTGATAAATATCTTTATTGACAGTTTTGCGGCCTTTTTTAGGATAGAGGTAGAAACCTTTAGAAGATTTACGTCCAAACAATTTTGCATTTGAAAGTTTTTCTACCGTATCATCTTCTTCGATACCACGGTCTTTAAACATTTCTCCCAAGTTGCCTCGGGCAATGTGGGCTGCCACATCAATCCCCACTTCATCGAGCAATGATAATGGTCCGACAGGAAAACCCCAGTCTTTCATGGCACTGTCAATGGATTCAACTGAAGCGCCAAGTTTTAATACTTGAATGGCTTCATGTGTTAATGCAGATAAAATTCTTGTGGTATAAAATCCTGGGCCATCCTTTACAACAACAACAGTTTTGCCTTGATCCAGCCCAACATTGGTTGCAATCGCTTTTGCCCGTGCAGATGTCTTATCAGTTACAATAATTTCAAGTAATGGCATTTTTGGAACAGGTGAGAAATAATGCATACCAATCACATTTTCAGGTTTCTTGGCTTTTGATGCAATATCAGCAATCGGAAGAGAGGATGTATTGGTTGCAAAGATAGTACTGGCTGAACAATTTTTTTCAACGCCAGATAATATTTTTTGTTTTAATCCAGTGTCTTCAAAAACGGCTTCGATTACCAACTCTGCATGTTTCAAATCTGAATCATTAACAGTCGTTGTTATCTTTGACATCAAAGTATCACGTTCAACATAACCCATGGCTTTTCTTTTGACCAGTTTATCAAAGTCAGACCAGATGGTTTTAAGGGCAGAACCCAAACCTTTAAGGTTAATGTCTTTTAGGGTGACTTCATAACCTGCTTTTATAGAGACTTCAGTAATACCTGCTCCCATAAAACCTGCGCCAATCATGGCTATGTTATCAACCTGGTGGGTTTTAGCATTGGAATTGAGTTTTTTATTGTCTTGCATGGCAAGAAATAAACCAATTAGATTTTTACAGGCCTCGGTACCGTGTAAGTAGGCAAAACCAGCAGATTCTGCTTCGAGGCCAGCTTGCAATCCGTTATCTAGGCCAATTTCCACAGCATCAATAATTTTTAACGGTGATGGGTAATTGCCTCTGGTTTTACGCGTGACTGTTTCACGGGCTTTTTTAAGGACGAAATTTCTGCCAAATGGCGTGCCTTCTAAGACTTTATCAAGCATGCCCTTCTTGCGGGGTTTTCTTTTAAAACCATTTTTTGCTACTTTGATAGCCGCTTCAAGTAGGCCTTCTTTATGAATTAATTCATCAATTAATCCGATCTTTTTGGCTTTGAATGGATAGACATTTTTTCCAGTTAATAACATATCTAGACCATTTCGCAATCCGACAAGTTTGACAGATCTTTGGGTTCCACCACCACCAGGTAAAAGCCCGAGCTTTATTTCTGGTAATCCAAATACTGTTTTTTTGTCAGTACTGGCTATGCGGTAATGACAAGCCATTGCTAGCTCTAATCCACCACCTAAAGTAGCACCATTAATGGCAGCAATAACGGGTTTGCTTAATTTTGAAAGGCGGGTCAATAGCTTGTTACCAGAACGAGACAAATTACCTGCTTCTTCGCTGCTTTCCATTTGCATAAATTCCTTTATATCAGCACCTGCAACCCAACAATCTGGTTTTGCACTGTATAAAATCGCTGCTGTCGTTTCTTTGTCTTCTTCAATAGTGTTCATTAATTTTTCAAAATCATTGAGCATTGTTGCTGACAAAACATTGACTGGTGAATTGGCTTGGTCGAGTGTGACTATGGCAATACCGTCTTGTTTTTTAATTGTAAAATATGCCATTATTATTTCTCCTTACTGTTCGTTTTTTTCGTTACTTTTTTACTTGCTTTCTTTGTGACTTTCTTTGCTACTTTTTTTGTCACTTTCTTTGCTACTTTCTTCGCCACTTTCTTTGTTGTTTTTTTAGTGACTTTCTTGGCTGTAGATTTTATTTTTTTCAATAGAATACTGCTTCCTTGTCCACCTGCAGCACAAGCAGCAATTAAAGCATATTCTCCATCGCTTTCAGATAATCTTCTGGCAGCAGAAATGAGTAATCGACCACCGGTTGCTCCAAATGGATGTCCAAGACTTAATGATCCGCCTTGGGTGTTAATCTTGTCCATTGGAATTTCACCAAACGCTCCTTTTAGACCCAAGTGATTCACACAAAAGTCTTTGTCTTGTAAAGCTTTTAGGTTGGCTAAAACTTGGCCTGCAAAAGCTTCGTGTATTTCAAATACATCAACATCACTAATTTTTAATCCTGCTTCATTTAAAAGTTTTGGTATGGTAAAGGCAGGGCCCAATAATAATTCACCATCAGGATTGTGTGCTGAATAACTGTATCCATAAATGACAACTTCTGGAGTGTAGCCCTGTTTTTTGGCTTCATCTACATCCATTAATAAACAGGCTGAAGCTCCATCTGTTAGTGGAGAGGCATTACCAGCAGTCACAGAACCATTGGGTTTAACAAAAACGGGCTTTAAACCAGATAGTTTTTGAATAGTAGAAGTGGCATAAAAAGTGTTGTCTTGTTCAAACGGAGCAAAGGATGGTGGTGCGATGATGGCTTGAACTTCATCATCAAATTTGCCATCCTCCCATGCTTTTGTTGCCATTTGGTGTGATCTTAAGGCAAATTCATCTTGTTCCATTCTGGTAACACCAAATCGCGCTGCCAATCTATCGGCATCTTGCCCCATGGTCTGGCCTGTAGAGAATTCTGCAATGGCTGGTGCTACTGGTACTAAATCTTTAAATTTAAATTGTTTAAACAATGACCAATAATCTTTAAACCCTTTGGCACGTTGTGCTTTCATTAGTACAGCTTTAAAATTATCTGATATTCTTACTGGGGCATCACTGGTTGATTCAACACCACCGGCAACTGCTGTTTTCATAACACCAGCTTCTATAGCCTCAACTGTATTGGTAATGGCGCGATTAGCAGAAATACAAGCTTGTGTCACGGTTGAAGCGGGCGTTGCCAAATCATATCCTGCACCTATTAAACTTTCTCGTGCAACATTACTGGTAGCGGCATTATGAATAACACAGCCCATGGTGACTTGATCACAATTGTCATTTAATATTGGATTGCGTTTTCTTAACGCAAACAAAGCTTCACGTCCCAAATCATAGGAACGAAGTTTTGCATAAGGACCAGGGGATTTTGCAAAGGGTGTGCGTACGCCATCTATAAAGGCTACTTTTGCTTGTTTAAATATCATGATTGCTCTCGATTTCCATTAAATTTAGTATGCCTTACATTTTCACCATACGCATGCGTATTGTCAAGTGTAGATAGTCATACAATGATTGTTTGTGATGTTTGGCATTTATATTGACAGAATTGTGACCTTAAAGTTTCTGTGATTAAAATAATTACTTTTTGACTATTTAAAAATTCTGAATCCACAGTATAATGATACCACACAATATTGAGGATTATTTATGGGATTTTTTGACAAATTATTTGCTGAACTTGTAGACATTATTGAATGGACTGATGATACAAGTAATACATTGGTTTACCGTTTTCCACGTTATGGTAATGAGATTAAAAATGGTGCCATGCTAACAGTGCGTGAAGGTCAGGTGGCTGTATTGGTCAATGAAGGTCAAGTTGCAGATGTGTTTGAGCCTGGTTTGTATAAACTCGAAACAGCCAACATGCCAATTCTGTCTACTTTACAAGGTTGGGTACATGGGTTTGAAAGTCCATTTAAAGCCGAAGTCTATTACTTTAACACAACTCAATTTACAGACATGAAATGGGGTTTACGCAATCCATTAATTGTAAGAGATTCAGAGTTTGGTGCCGTTCGCTTACGTGCATTTGGTAGTTATGCTTTTAAAATCAACGATGTAGAAACATTGTTGACTGAAATAGTTGGTACAGATGGACATTTTACTGTTGAAGAAATATCTGATCAACTGCGAAATTTAATGGTTTCTGGCTTTGCCAATATTGTGGCAGAATCAAAATTATCGATTCTGGATTTGGCAGGTAATTATGATAAGTTAGGAGATTTGTTGTCTGAGCAACTTAATCCGGAGTTTGCTGCTTATGGTTTATTATTAACCAAGTTTTTAATCGAAAATGTTTCACTACCAGAAGCAGTTGAAAAAGCATTAGACGAACGCTCATCAATGGGTGCTGTAGGAAATTTAGATAATTTTACAAAATATCAAGCTGCACAGGCCATGCGTGATGCTGCCAAAAATGAAGGTGGCGGAGCAGGAGCAGGCATAGGAATGGGTATGGGTTTTGCTATGGCTCAATCATTCGGCAATGCATTGGCAAAAGACAATGCGCCTGATGCACCACAATCAGGACAGCAAGCTCCACCACCTGTTCCAGAAGTTGAACATTTTTATATAGTTGTAGATGGTAAGAAGGCAGGTCCATTTAACTTGGCCGCCATTCAGGAAAATCTTGATAAGGGCAACATGACTGCAGATACTTTGGTATGGAAAGCTGGAATGTCAGATTGGCAAGCAGCATCAGATGTTAGGGTTATTGCTGCATTATTAAACAGTGGTCCTCCGCCGATTCCTACAAGCTAATTTATGCCTGAGCAAGATTTTTCAGAAAAAAAACCTGTTGAGCACTTTCAGTTTGAATGTAAACAGTGTGGATTTGAAATGGATCATGAGATTGGCCATAATTCTTTGGTGTGTCAATCTTGTGGTTCTGTTGAACCCATTGAGATAAATAAATTCAATATATTTCATGCAACTCCCTATGAATCCACTGTCTTAAACTTGCTACAAAGCGAACCCAATGATACCCGTCATCATGTGCGTTGCGATACTTGTGGTGCCGGTTTTGATTTTGCTGAAAATGTACATGCTGATGAATGTCCGTTTTGTGACAGCAATATTGTCGTCCCAGTGGGATTACAGCGACAGTTAGAACCAGATGCTGTTTTGCCGTTTGATATAAAGGAAGAACAAGCCAATGACTCATTTAGGAAATGGATTAGTGGATTGTGGTTTGCTCCCAACTCATTAAAAAGATTGGCGATAAGAAAACACCCAATCAAAGGCACTTATATACCATATTGGGGTTTTGATGCGAACACATACAGTCAATATACTGGTCAGAGGGGCACAAACTACACCACAACTGTTACTGTCAGAGTCAATGGTAAAACACAAACAAGAGTAGTTACAAAAATTAGATGGCGACCTGTCAGCGGGGATGTGAGTCACGAATTTGATAATGTACTGGTTCCAGCCAGTGAGTTGTTATCGAAAAAACTCACCACATCTATGCAAAAATGGGATTTAGAAAAATCTCAAAAATACAACCCCAAATACCTCAGTGGATACCGCTCTGAACTTTACCAAGTGGGGCTACCAAGGGGATATGAGCATGGAAAAAGTATCATGCAAAAAGTTATCCGCAGACTGGTAAGGAGGGACATTGGTGGAGATCATCAACGCATTAGTTCAGTAGATACTCGGTATACCAGAGTGGGTTATAAACTCATGCTGATGCCTTTGTGGGTTTCTGCATTTTTATACAATAAAAAGACTTTCCAGTTTATTATTAATGGTCAAACTGGTGAGGTCAAAGGCGAAAGACCATACAGTTGGATTAAAATTGCATCATTGGTATTGCTAATTGTATCAGCAGTAGGAACTATTATCTATTTGAATAAATGATATGAATATCATCCTGGTAGTTTCTTTATCACTTGTACCAGGTGATTTCCAGAATTATCCGTTATGATTGGAGACACTTGATTTCGGCTTTTAAACATTGTTAATAACTCAGCCTGATTGTCATTTTTGATTACTGCCATGCGTTTCTTTATTTTTCCTAAAAATTTCATGCGTGCGATAATTTCCTGTCCTGGGTAACAACCTTTGGTAAAACTCATGATACCTTCATGCTGATCTAAATTTACATGCTGTGGTATAAACATTTCTGAATTTTCTTTATTAATCCACGGAAAATTCACACCAATGATAATATGATAGAATTTTGAATTATTATCATTTTCAATTTGATTATTATTGTTGACGTTGGTGTCTACAACACCATTAGTATCTAGAAGAATTTGATCATCATTGGGGATAATGTTGATTTTTAGTCTGAATTTTCTCATGTTGAAAAAATTGATTAGCTCATCTTTCATATTTGTAGGGCAAATGAGCTTTAAGTTATCGTTGTCATTAATGGCAATCCAAAGACTGGATATAATCCTGCCTTTTGGGTTACATAATGCGGTGTAATGAAATTTATTGAGAGAAAGGGAGGGTAAATCACTGATGAGTAAATTGTTTAAGAAATCAACACAATTTGAACCAGAAAATTCAATACATGAACAGATGTGATTGATGGAAATACAATTTTTGTGACTATCTTTGTCGCTCATTAAAAAATCCTTACAGCTATCCTGTTAATCTATTATAATACTGTCTCTTATACACATCTGACGCTGCCGACGATCTACTCTGTGTAG